>JAEOTE010000035.1 GCA_016839945.1 Candidatus Heimdallarchaeota archaeon
ATATTGTTGCAATGAAATGAGAGATTAGGGATTTGATTTCAGCTATAATATTATTTCTTCTATTGTAAACTCTCCGTAATTCTCCTAAAATTTTAGTAAACCGAATCGATTCATTTCTTCTAGATATGTTTTGTAAATTTCTATGAAGTTCAGATAATTTAATTTTAGTTAAATGATTGTATCTTCTTGTTAATTTAATGATTTCAGGAGGTAATGGTATATCTTCTGAGAAAGCAATCATATGTTCACCAATTCTATTTACATCTATCCCAATAGAATGGTTTTTACTCTGAATGGAAGCATATTTTATCATCCATTCATTTATTTTATGTGTAATCATAAAAACATTAGAAGATCCTTCTAGAATAACTGTTACGATTATTTTATAACTTGGAGCTTTTCCACTTTGTATTCGTAAAAGCTTTATTTTAGCACCTCTCTTAAGAAATAATCTTACTTTCTTAGAGAATTTGAGTGTTCCAACGATTTGAGAATGTCCTTTCAATGTGAAAATTAAATCAAAATGTCCTTGCTTTTTAACAAGATCAGTCATTATTTTGGCGTTTCCTGGACGTATTACAACATATTCGTGTTTCATTAAAAGTACTAATGGGAGTAATCCTTTTTTCTTGCTAATAAATGGGGAATTTATCAAACACTGAGAATAAATATTATTCAAAATTTTTAGTACAGTCTCTTCAATAAATGGAGAGAGTGCGAATACAATTATTGTTCGCAGTGGAGATAGCAATTTCCATTTGCAATCCAACTCTTCTTCAATTGCTTTACTAAGAAATTTTAACGCTTTCCAATGTGATATATGTTCAATGTTAAACCACTTATCAAGATAATTTGCAATTAAATTATAATTATCTTTTAGAAAGTTCAAAGCTTGAATGAAATTTTTCTGATTTGTTGAAAGCACCTTATATTTTGATTTTATTTCCTTATTTTTCAAGATATAGCATTTCTGAATAGCGTTCTTGACTTCTTTCTTTAATAGTTTTGGAAGCTTGGAGTTAAGTTTTAAATTCGAAGAGAAAAATTTATCTGATTGTCTCCTTGTTCTTGATACAAGATTGATAATGTAAAGGCGTTTGTAATTCATCTTTTTTCTTAGAATATATTCAAATCTAGGTGATCTACCAAATATTGACCATTCAATTGCTTCATCTTTGTGTTTAATGAGAGAAGAAATCATAATTTTTGCATTCTTTTCTAATTCAACTGCGCTTTTTGCTGCAGCATGCAGTAGAAAATATGCACTCTGCGAAACATTAGGTCCTTTATTAGTGATTTTTCTCATTTCTGTATGTATGTATTTGCTAGAAAAATTAGGATAATTTCTAGCAAAATTCATTGCAGCATTTATAGCTTTTTTATCATAGATTAGATTTTCTTGTTGCAATTGTAATCCTTTAACTCGTTGGTTAGCTTCTCTTTCATATGCTCTTTTTTCTTTCAATGTTTTACCATTGAAACTAACACCCATTCTGTAACTTCTGAGTATTGTTTGGGATTGTGTTGTCATATGATCACTATAATTCAGAGCACTTCAAAATTATAATACGAACTTTCATATTTAAACTGAAGAAATTTCAAAGAAACCATAGAATAATGCGTGAATGTTCAGAGGTGCCGTTCTTCACATTGTCTTATAGTACAGACTCGAACGGTAAAACCTTCATCATTAATTCACGCAAATAAGAATTAGTAAACCCCTAAATTAACATTCCTTTTGCGATAAGTTTAATTTATATCTCTCAAATTTAGTTGTAATGATAGAAAACATAACCCAATTTTTAGACAAAAAATATGCAGCTACTTCAAAAACTCATCAGCTGTTAATGCTGTTTGAAAGATATAAAAACATGAATAAAGAGCTAGTAGAGGAATATCAAAAACAATACTCTAGGCCTACTAATCTTATTGTTTCAGCCTTATACACTGCAGATTATATTCTTACTTCCTCTGAAGTAAAGTTTGAGTTGGAAGATTCAGACAGGAGAAAAGAGATTATCGAATTTTGGTCAACATTAACTCTTCAAAATGATGAGATGTGGTATGAAATCACTAACTTAGTTGCTTTTGCATATGATTCTGCCTCCTTATTAAGAAAAAGATATTATCATCTTCTTGATAGAGGAGTGGCCAAACATATTGCAGCTTCATTAGTAGCCGATTATTATACAAGACATGTTTTGGAATTTATTTCCAGTAAAGGAGGTTTTATCCCACTATGGTGGGTAACCTATTTATTAGACACAGCACTTTGCCAGACTATTTTCTCCAAAACATTGCAGAAATGGAGTAATCGTCAAGATATCCTACTTTCAAGAGACCATGGAATTCTTGCAAATATCTTAGCAAGCCATTTTGTACCAGAAACTGAAGGTGAACCTAATCCAGCAGTTCCTGTTCCTTACTTCAATGATTCATCAATTTTCTACTATATGATTTGGGGTGAAGAAGGAGCAAAAAAAGAAAGGTTTGATTCAATTGTTTCTGGAATGAAAATTACTAATTTGAGCAAAGAGTTCAAAAGATGTGTCCCTCACATTGGTATAAAAGCTCCGCATATACTGAAATATCTTAGAAACACAGTAAGAATTTCTTCATCACCAACTCCTCTGAATTTCTTTGTTGTTCATGCTAAAACTGAAATTGGTGAAGGATGGATTGGTCTTGTTAGTCCTCTAGATGATATTAATCTAAAAGAAATAGAAGCACTTTTACAAAAGAAATTATTAGATATGCAAAGTTTTGACAACTTCAGGAGTAATTTACCTATTATTGAAGTCTTGCAGAGAAAGAAGGAAGAACGAGAAAAAGTTGTTGAAAAAATTGAACGAGAAGAGAAAGGTTTCTTTGCAAAAATAACAAGTAAAATATCTTCATTATTCAAGAAAAGCACAACAACTACTAAATCAGTAGCTATCGCAAAAATACAACCTATAGATACATGGTCAAAACTATTCCTTGATGAAATTCTAATGGCAAGTGTTTCGGGAGTTGACTTAGGGATAGAAACATATGATACTTACAGAGAAGATGACTTTGTGATTAGTGGTGTAATAGAATCCGAACAAAAAGAGATACAACCCACTGTATTCTACTCTGAAAAAAGTATAGACTTTCCATCTGAATTTCTTGATCCAATTATATATTTCATAAACATTTCAAAAATATTCATATCAGCAAGTGCTAAGGGGGATATAATATCAATAATTCCGGAGGAAGCATTATACGAAGACAAAATTGATGCAAAAAGAACTCGTTTAGTTGAATTTGTTTTCGCAGAGAAATTGCTTGTAGGATTGCTTGCTGAGAAATATTCAACTGTTATGACAACTGGGGAACCTACATATCAAAGACGTTCAATCCTTAGAAAAGCAAATGAAATTCAGAAAGCTAGAAGGGTAAATAACATGATTGACGTTGGAAAGAGAACGATATCACGAGAAATAAACTGGGATACTGTTAATCAAAGTTATGAAGAAAAACCCTTGTTTTTCTTAAAGAAATAACTAAATCTATAAGCTGAAATCTAATAGTTCAATTTTCTTTTTTCTTTTGCGGATAAAAATATTATAAACTATTTATTAATCAATGAGGATTCTATTCTAGAGAATCTGAGATATGGGCTAGGGTATAGCAGCCATGAATGAACACGAAGTAAGTGCAAATATCTATTTTTCGAGAGGAAAAGAAGGGTTTCTTAAAGGAGACTTTCAAAGATGCATAAAAGATTTAATTTATGCTCAAGAAATGTTTTCCTCAATAGGAAAAAAAGATATGTCTGCTGAAACCCTATATATGCTCGCAACTTCTTACTATCAGATCAACCAATTTACACAAGCTAAACAAATGTTCTCATTAGCAATTACAAGATTTAAAGAGCTCAAAAATCTAACAAGAATAGGTGAGTGTGCTCTTAAACTCGGTGAAATCTACAGATCAGAAGGGAATTTTAAGAGGAGTAAACAATTCTTGGCAGAAGCTATTGAAATATATACACAGCTGGGAGATTTAGAAAAATTAGCTGATACTTGGAGAGAGCTTGCAAATGCGTTTGAAACAAGTTTAGATGAATCTTCTTCACATCCTTCACGAATAATTAACGCATACAAAACAGCTATAAGCTACTACAAGAAACTCAAGTTTCTAGACAAAAAAGCTGAAACAGAATTTGATTTAGGACATGTTATGCTGAATCAATCCAAATTTAACGAAGCTATAAAATATTTCTCAGATTCTCTCTCATTCTTTACAAAAAGTAAAGATAGTGAGAACATAGTAACAGCTTTAATCATGATTGGAAGAGCTCATTTCAAGATGGATAATAAATCAAAGGCTAGAAACTATATGTACAAAGCGATAGAAAAAATGAGAAAAGCTGAATATTCACCAGAAAAAATTAGTCAACTAAAACAATCTGTTTTCGCAATGTTAGGTTAACCAAATATCTAAAAGGTTGATTTGAAATCTAAGTCTAATTCATCACTATTAGTCAGTATTTCTATTTGCTGGAATTTTTGTGGAGATTTCATTAAATCATATATTAATTGTACATCAAAATCTTCTACATGTTTCTCTGATTCTAATGATTTTGGCAAAATGTGCCCCAAAATCTGATATCCAGAGAATATTTTCCTTTTTTTCTTCAAATCCTTTTCACTCATTGTGGTACCCACAAAGAGAAGTGAAATGATCTCATCTTCGAAATTTAATATATTAATGCAAAAAATCTCAAGATACTCTAATATGTTTTCTCTGCTATTTTGATACGTAAAATCCGATATAGTTTTTTTAACCACACACAAATCTTTGAGAATTACTAATAGATTTTCTTCTAAAAATTGCTTACTTATGGCAAATGCAGCATCTGAATCATTTACAGCATTTCTATAAAGTATATTTGTATTCTTCTCCCCAAGAAGAGATGGGTGAGTGGTTTTTATACTTAGATTCTTCATTCGTTGTGATGTTTGAGAAGAAGTTTCTAAATCATATATCATAGACATACCGATTAGATTTGATAGAGTATAAGCATGTCCTTTTCTTACTTTTCTATGTGCTTCATCACTTAGGTATTTAGTAAATTTTAGAGCTTTTTCAAAATACATCAAAGTACCAAGAGACTCATTGTATCCAAGGATGCCATTTGCTATTGCCGAATAGTATAAAGCCTTCTTGTTATTATTCAGGTTTTCAATATAAGAATCAATTTCTATTAAGGAAGTTTCAATCAGTTTATCTGATAGCTTTAGGAAACTTGTAAGAATAGATATTCTTCTAGTTGCTTCATAATCATTTTTCAAAATTTTAACTGCTCTCAAAACGATATTTACTCCCTTCAATATTGTTTCATGGTTTTTGGCAACAGCAACTAATCCAGGATTATCAGAAAAGAGTTGAAGAATGTAATCTGCTGGCATTAACACTTTATTATCTGGATATGGATTATTTGATATGATTTCAATCATATTCTTACAAGAATCAAATGCTTTGTTTACCTCTTTTTTGAAGAAATGTATAAGTCCCATATTGACTTCACAAAAAACTAAATCTTCATGAAAATCATTTTGTGCAGCTATTTCTTTGGATTTTAGAAGATATTCCATTGCTTTTTCTTTTCCAATAGTTCGGTGAATAATAAAGAGGAGATTTAATGCTCTAACCTTTAAATATGGGTCATCCTCACTAACAGCAATTGCATGTGCTTTGTTTACTGCTTTTTTAGCACCTTCAAAATCATTAGCAAGTAGAAATGAATCACTTAACCTTAGATAAAATGTAGAATGGTTTTTTTTGGAAACTTGGGGAAGTAAAGCCTTGACAGTTCTAAGTATTATCATGCCTTCTTTCCTTTTTTCAGAACTAAACAAGATCTTGGTTTCTCGTAGCATAAACTCAACAAAATTATCTTTTGAAAGATTTTTATCTAATTTTAAATGAGCTAGAATGTTCTGAAACTGTTTTCGATCCTTGATTCTGAGTGAGAATTCTTTTGGATCTTGTGACTTAAGGAAATTATGCAATGCAACACTCATTAAGATTTCAATTATGGATGGAGTTAAATCTGTTTTGTTTAAATCCTACTCTGTTGAAGTTTACTCTATGTTAGTCTTTTCTTAATTTCATCTACAACATTGGAGATATCTATTAGATCTTGATCTCCTGTATCTAAATCTCTAATTGTTACCTTATTTTGGTTAAGGTCTCTTTCACCTACAATAATCATAAGAGGAGTTCTTCTATTATTTGCATCTTCCAATTGTCGAGATAATTTCCAATTAAAAGGATTGAATATTGTATCGAAATGATTTCTTAGCTCATTAACAATTTTTGCAGATTCTTTAATTACATCCTTCGATATAGGAGCAACATATACTTTTGCAGGATGTGTATATTTCTCTACTCTTCCAAGTTGTTTAAGAACAGAGAGTAGAACTGTTTCTCCCATTCCTATTCCTGTAGCAGGAATCAAACCTCCGCCAAAGCTTTCCACTAGTTGATCGTAGCGTCCTCCACCTGCTATAGATCTTACAACAGAACCTGTTCTATCATAAAACTCGTATACTATTCCAGTATAGTAATCTAAACCTCTTGCTACAGAAGCATCATATATGCAATTTTCTAGTACACCAAACAGCTCTAGATACTCTATCAAATCTTCCATTTTCTTCAATGCTTCATTTGCTTTTTCTCCAACATCAATCTCATTTTTCATACGCTCAATGAACAGTTTTGGTGGAGCTTTAATTGAAGAAAAATGATACATTTTATCTGCTTTTTCTGCTGTTAATCCTTTAGCTTTAAGTGCGTTTTTAATAACATTTTCAGCAATTTCTTCAAGATTTTTAGAGTAATCTTTCAAGTATTTGTTTTCAAGCAGCTTTTTTCCTAGATTTTCTAATTTTGGATCTTGCATCCATGCTGTTCTAACTTTCAAAGAAAGTTCCACGGCTTGATCTTCTGGCACTCCTCTTTTCATTAAATCTTCTTGGATAAAATCTTGAATATATTTTTCTCTTGAATCTATTACTTTGATTATGTCCAGGTAATTGGAAATCTCCAGATATTCTATAAATGATTGAACTAACTCTCTACTATTTATTGTGCAAATAAAATCTTCATTTTTTAATCCAGCTTTTTTAATAATAGTTGTAGAGAGTGCGATTATTTCGGCATCGGCTCCAACATGATCGAAGCCTATAAGATCAGCATTGAACTGAAAGTGTTCCTTGACTCTTCCTCTTTGTGGTGTTTCGTCTCTAAAGACTCTTGGAATGCTAAACCAACGCATAGGTTTTGCATATCTTTGTTGCTGATTTGTTACCATTCTTGCTAAAGTTGGAGTTTGTTCTGGTCTTAGTGCAAGTTTTTTCTCCTCTCGATCATACAATCGAAAAGTTTCAGCAGCTAAGCTTTGTCCTGATTTATACTCTATTAATTTTGCATATTCAACTGAGGGACCTTCATATTCCTCGTAACCGAATTGTTCAGAAACTTCTCTCATAATATTTAGAATCCTCTTTATTTCTGCAAAATCTTCAGGATAGAAATCCCTGAAACCTCTGATACCTTTTAGTACTTCTTTTAACTCTTTATCCATGATTTTATCAAAATAAGAAAATATGAAAAATATTTAACACTATTGTTCAAGACTGATTTATTCTAAAAAGAGAAATATATTTAGTTTTCATTTTCAACAATTGATATCTCAAACATTGGTTGTTGTTTTTCTGACCAAAATGTCTGGTTGTCAATCATATATTTTATGAGATAACTGGTTAAATCAGATTCTGATAAATCAGATCCTTTTACACTTCTTAAACCATGTATTTCTTTAACAAATTCTGTTAAAAGTCGCATCAAGAGATTTGTTCCTCTAAATTCATCACATTTTGTAGTTATTAACCAGCAAGAAGTATGATCATCTGCTGCCATGACAATTTGTCTTCCTTTAAATCGCATATATTCAAGAATTGACTCCTTTCCTGATGCGAATTTATATCTGATTACAGGTAAAATCCCTTTATCTATTATTATTGTATCTGGTGTTCTTATTCTAGCTTCAATTATACCTTCATCTGTTTTGATGTATGCAACAAAATAGTCTACAGAGATTCCAGCTGAAATTAAATTTGTAATAATTGCAGTGGCTAACCAGTCGACAGTTTTATTGATGTTCTTACCTGTAATAGGGGAAATAGCGAAAGATTCTATGTTATGTTCTTTTGATGTGAGTTGAAAGGTTTTTTGAATGGATTTTACTACTTTGGAATCAACAGGTGTGTCCCAAGTATTGATGAGAACTAGAATTGGAGATTGATGCTTTATCCATTTAAGAGCTCTAACAAACCATTGCTTGGATTCATCTAACTTATTTTCCTCTGTTGCATCAACTACATAAATCAAAGCATCAGATCGAGTGATATAACTTTCCCATAAAGATTTTCTGAATGCTTCTTTCCCACCCAGATCTGTGAGACCAAGTCTTAGTCCATCAATTTTTACTACCTCGTGGTTTATGCCAAAGGTAGTATAAGTCTCTGAAATTTCTTCTCGAAGAATTTTGTTCACTATTGAAGTTTTTCCTACACCATCTAGACCAGCTATAGAGACCATTAAATCTTTGGTTGAAAGTTTCCAATCCTTATAGCCATCTGATCCCATCAAATCCTTCACTTCTTCGACTCATTTACACTTAAATGATTTATGTCGCCAAAAAAACCCCTAATATATTTATCTCATGGAACTTATAAAAGTATTCTGAATATATTGTCCGCAATTCCAGATTCACTTAACGAAATTAATATCTTGGAAATGATGTTCTCATTTTATTAATATCACCTAAAATTATGTTTTTGTTATCTTTTTCTCCTCTTTCAGATTTTTCATAAAACCACAACAATTATATATCAATGATTGGAAAATGATTTTGAAATTTACACTCAAATATTACTAGAGTGAGGTTAAAAAAATGTATGGAACACCTGTTTATATTCTTAAGGAAGGAACAGAGAGAACTAGAGGAAAAGACGCTCAAAGAAATAATATCACAGCTGCAAGAGCTGTGTCTGAAGCTATAAGATCAGCATTAGGACCTAAAGGCATGGACAAAATGCTAATAGATAACTTTGGCGACACTACAGTAACTAACGATGGTGCAACAATTTTAAAGGAAATTGAAGTAGGTCATCCAGCAGCAAAATTTGTTATTGATCTTGCTAAAACACAAGATCAGGAAACAGGAGATGGAACAACAAGTGTTGTTGTTATCGCTGGTGAATTATTAAAACAAGCTGAAGAACTTCTTGATATGGATGTTCATCCAAGTCTGATTGTTGAAGGTTATAAACTTGCACGCTTTAAAGCCGAAGAAATTTTAGAAGAAATGGCAACAGAAGTACCGTTTGAAGATGAAAAAACAGTAAAATATGTGGCTCAAACTTCAATGTCTTCTAAAATTGTAAGTGGAGAAAAAGAGCCTCTTTCAGAAATTGTTGTCAAAGCAATAAAAGCTGTTGCTGAAGACAAGGATGGAGAAATGCATGTTGATATTGACAATATTCAAATACAAAAGAAGAAAGGTGGAAGCCTTGTTGATACAGAATTGATTGATGGAATAATATTGGATAAAGAAGTCGTTCATGCTGACATGCCGAAGAAAGTTGAAGATGCAAAAATTCTTCTTATTGATAAAGGTCTTGAATTAAGTAAAACTGAAATTGATGCTAAAATAAACATCACAAGTCCTGATCAGATTCAAGCGTTTTTAGATAACGAACATGAAATGTTAAAAGAAATGGCAGACAAGATTATTGAAGCTGGTGCTAATGTTGTTTTATGTCAAAAGGGAGTAGATGATATCGTACAGCACTATCTTGCAAAGAAGGGAATTGCTGCAGTTAGAAGAATAAAAAAGAGTGACATGGAAAAACTAGCCAAAGCTACAGGAGCTAAAATCACTACAAGTTTAGAAGAAATTGACCAGTATCTTGGAAAAGCAAAAATTGTAGAAGAAAGAGCAATAGGTGACGATAATATGATATTTGTTACTGGTTGTATTAATCCAAAAGCTGTATCTATTCTAATTCGTGGTGGAACAGAAATGATTGTTAGCGAAGCTGATCGTGCTCTACATGATGCATTGTGTGTTGCACGACAAGTAGTTCATGACAAGAAAGTTGTTCCAGGTGGTGGAGCCCCTGAAATTCGCATAAGTCAAAAACTAAATGAATTTGCCATGGGTCATTCAAGCAAAGTTCAATTAGCTATTGAAAAATTTGCTAAAGCAATGGAAATTATCCCCAGAACATTAGCAGAAAATGCAGGGCTGGATCCAATTGACGTAATTTCAGAACTTCATGTGCAGCACTCTAAGAATGGTCATGTATTTGGTGTTAATCCATTTGCAGCTAAAGTTGATGATATGGCAAAACTAAATGTGTGGGAACCAATATCTGTTAAGACACAAGCAGTAAATAGTGCTGCTGAAGCTGCAGAAATGATCCTAAGAATTGATGATGTTATCGCTGCAAAAGAATTATCTGGTGGTGGTCCTCCAGCACCAGGTGGTATGGACGAAGATATCTAAGATATCTTCTTTTTTATTTCTTTTATTTTTAATTTTATAAGAACAATTAATAGATTTTATCAAAAATTTCAGCTGTAAGTTTTAAGAGCTTCTGCAACTTTATCTATCATATCTTTGGTAATTTTATCAGATTCCAATTCCACTATTGAAACCCAGGTAGAATATGCTGCTTCTCTTATCTTGTTATTTTTATCTGTCATACCATCTATGATTACGTCAACGATTTCAGGTGTTACTTTCAGAGTACCATCTTTCTGAATTTTCTGTGTTACGTATGACATATTACCTAATTTTATAATGCATTTCTCTTTAAAAATGTTTTTCATTTCTTTAAAAAAATGCATTCTAATTATATTTTAAACACTTTATCAAGAAAAAAAGTAAGGCAAAGAAGGAATACTACTGCTTTGCTTTTGTTGCTATTGTTTTTCCTAATTCTTTAGCTTGCGTTAATAATTCTTCAGTTGGAGCCCCTTTGAATTCTAGTAAGGGTTCAACAATTTCCCAATCTAATTCCAGTAAAGCATCAGCAGCTTGTTTTAAAGCTCTTCCACTCCACATTGATGATCCAAAGAATCCTACAATCCTGTCTCGAAGATTTTTTCTTTTCATTAAATGGAGATAATATGATGTTTTTAGAAAAGGTCCCCCATCATATGTTGGAAATCCTAGAATTATCCCCTTGTTTTTCCATGATTCTTTCAATAGATAACTAAAATCATCTCTTGAGAAATCTAGTACAGTAACTTCTACTCCTACTTCCTTAACTCCCTCAATCACATGGTCAACGACCTGTTTAGTGTTTCCATACATTGAACCCCAAATTATTACTACTGAGGGTTCAGCTTTTCTTTCTGAAAAATCTTCGTACAGTTTTATTATTCTTCCTGGATCTTTTCTCCAGATTAAACCATGAGCTGGAGCTATTATTTTGATACTCAATCCAGCTAATTTCTCCATAGCTTTCTTTACATATTTCACATATTTTGCAACAATATTACTGAAGTATCTTATAGTTTCTTCATAATAATCATCAGGATTAACTTCATCATCAAAGATTCCATCATCCAGAGCTTTATATGAACCAAAAGCATCGCATGAAAAGAGAACTTGTTCTTTTGTGTCATATGTAACCATTGTTTCTGGCCAATGAACTAATGGATCCATATAGAAAACTAATTCTCTGTCACCTAAATCTAGCTTCTCTCCTTCTTCAACAACGTGCACATTTTCAGTTATCCGATAAAGACACTCAACCATACCTTTTGCTTTCTTTGAGCAATAGATTTTTGCTTGCGGAGCTTTCTCTAATAACTTTAGTAAAGAGCTACTATGATCTGGTTCTAAATGGTTTAGGACGATATAATCTATATCTTCAAAGGGTGTAACTTGTTCTACTTTTTTTAGAAATTCATCTACAAAGATAATTTTTACTGTATCAATTACTGCGGTTTTTTCACCTTTTACTATATAGCTATTATAACTGACACCTTCAGGCAAAGGCCACAATCCTTCAAAAATATCTGTATCATGATCATTAACTCCAACATAATAAATTCCTGATGCTACTTCTTTCATTCCAATCATCTCTTAATCCACTAGAAATTAACTATATTTCCAGTTTTGATTCTTTAAGAATTTTTCACGATAAAATCAAATAGTTTATTTAAAAATATTAGCGTTTATCGAAAAGATGATACCTTTTTAACCAAAATTCTTATCTAGTAATAATAGAAA
>JAEOTE010000036.1 GCA_016839945.1 Candidatus Heimdallarchaeota archaeon
AAAACATATAGACGTTACACCACGAAAAGGAAAAGAAGGTGGTGCTTATTGTGGCATTAGTAAACAAAAAGAATATCCATTTGTTTTCGTCAACTATACAGGAACTGTTGATTCAGCTCTGACGCTGGCTCATGAACTTGGGCATGCTTATCATGCTTATTATATACAACAAGAACAGACTTTAGTAAATGTTGGAAGCGCTTTGCCAGTTGCAGAAATAGCTTCAGTATTTAACGAGATTTTAACCTTTGATTATATTATGAGTTTAGATCTTTCAAAGGAAGACAGAATTGCATTACTAGCAAACCATGTAGAAAGCAATTTTGCAACTAGTCATCGACAGAATGCATTTTATAGATTTGAAAAGCAAGTACATGATTTATTGGATAAACAGTTACCTACAACTAGTGATTTGAAAGGCATGTTTGCTAAAGAGATGAAACTTATGTTTGGAAATTCTATTGCAAATATAGAAGAAGACTATGCAAGTTATATTTTTACAATACCACATTTCCTTAGCGTTCCCTTCTATGTATATGCCTATAATATGTCCAATATGCTAGTAATTGCTCTTTATCAACTATATCTTGAACAAAAAGAAGATTTTATTCCAAAATACATGAAACTTCTTTCTGTTGGACGTTCTCTTACTCCAGATGAGATGTTGGCAATAGTAGGAATAGATCTTAATGATCCTTCATTTTGGCAGAAAGGTATGGACTATTTATCAAAACAAATCGATAAGTTGGAAGAACTTGTTGGTTGAATAAAGAAGTCAACAAATTTGATAAATAGTTACTTCTTTCTTTTTTTAATGAAACTTACAGATTTTCACACTCATACAATTCTCTCAGATGGAGCTTTGATTCCTGCAGAGCATTTGAGAAGAATGATTGCAAAAGGAATAACTGCAGCAAGCATTACAGATCATGTAGATTCAGCAACTATTGATTTAATTTTAAGCAGTTTAGATAAGATAAGAAATGATTTTGATGAATACATTACTTTCTTGCCAGGAGTAGAGATTACACATGTCTTACCATCTCAAATTGCTGAATTAGCAAAGAAAGCTAAAAAAAAGAATTTCCTCGTGGTGGTTCATGGAGAATCAATTGTTGAACCAGTAATTGAGGGAACAAATCGAGCAGCTGTTGAGTGTCCTGATGTAGATATACTTGCACATCCTGGAATTCTAACAATTGAAGAAGCACAATTAGCAAAAGATAATGATATATTCTTAGAAATAACAACTAGAGGAGGGCATTCATTGGGTAATGGTCTAGTTGCAGATTTAGCAATTGAAACAGGAGCTAAAATGATATTAAATACTGATGCTCATCAACCTAGAGAATTCATTACAAAAGAACTTAGAGAAAAGACTGCTTTAGGTGCTGGAATACCTAGAAATATGTTCGAAGAAATCTTTGTGAAAAATGCTGATGAAATAATTAGAAGAATCCGAGGGTGAATTGGATTGTCTGGTACTTTCAAACTAGGAAAGAACTCTATTGTAGCAAGACATCATAAAGGGAAAAAAATCTTCAGATTTTCAACCAGAATCATGAATGGTGCATTCATCTTTCTTTATAGGATTTATCTTCTTCCATTATTTGGAATAGGAAGGAGTATGGTATTAGTTCATACTATAGGAAGCAAAACAGGAAAGAAAAGAACCACTCCAGTATTAGCTCTTCAGTTTTATACAGGTAAATTGACATTTTATGTAGCTAGAGGTAGAAAAGCTCATTGGCTGAAGAACATTCTTGCTGCAGAAAATCAAATAATCAAAATTCAGAAAGGTTTCAAGAGAAAGAAAGTCAAAGCTATTCTAGTCAAAGATAAAGAAGAGAAATATAATCACTTAAAATACTACTTCGAGGAATTAAAAGAAGCGAAATACATCTTTGGATATGATAAACAAAAACATGGAGATGTTTTTAGTACTAACGAATTTAATAAAATACTAGAAATGATTGAATTTTTACAAATAGAGTTCATTGATTAGTATTTGTAATTATTCTGTTATCTTTCTTGCTTCATCTACACATAATCTTAAAACTTCATAACCTGATGAGATAATTCTTCTCAGTGACTGGGAGTTAGTGAAATCTTCCATGAAGGCTATCCAACCCTCGTAGTAGTAATCCTTGTAACTTTCAGCAATCAAATGATAATCATTTTTTTCTAATTCTTCAGATATTTTTGATCTATTTAGTGCCCACAAGTCTAGTGGATTTTCACTAGTCTGACTTAACAATCTAAAAGGAGATGGTGAAACTTTCCAATTCATCCTTCTAATCATACACCAGAGATCTAATCCTGTTCTGTCAATCATGGAATGTGGAATAGTTTGGAAGAATTCCTCAAGTTCTACTAATCTCTGTAAATCAATCTTCTTGATTACATCATTAGGAGGATTATTCATTTCTCCTGGTTCTCCCATAAGAATCCTCATTTCATTTTTCTTAGGAAAAATAACAGTATCAACTGCATTAAACAATTTCTTTAAATTAATTACTTGCATTCTAGGAAGGTGGAAATAATTGGGATTCTCTTCGATAAACCTTGTTTCATATTGCTCTGAAATATTAATTGATTCAAAAATAAAGCTATCATCCATAAAGAAATTTGAATGCTCTTTTGGTTTTACATGTATATCCACATCACTTAAAACTGGAACATAATCAATGAAACTCTCCCAATTTTTAGTGGCTGAACCTTTGCAATAAACATAGTCTATTGTCTCAGAGTATTCTTCTTCAAATATTGATTTCCAAATTTCTAAGCTAGATTCGACCTCTTTTTTAGCTTGTTTCATATATGCAGAATATTCACTCATCTTGAGAGAGATACCATAACAGTTTATAATTGATATTATTTCAGAGATTATCACTATAAGTATTAGGAGACATAAAGTATCTTTAAATTGAATAAAAAGCATGTTTTTAAATATTAAAATAAATAAATTATTAATTAGAAAGAAAGTGTGAAATTATGAGCTTTGAGAGAGAGAAAGGAGACGAATTCTTTAGTCAATTTAATTTTAAAGAATCATTTCATTGGTATCTCAAAGCAAGAGAGGTTTATTTCTTAGAAGGGAAGGAAAAAGAACTAAGAGATGTTGAAATAAAAATTGCTCGATGTTTTGGATTATTGGGAAGAAAAAAAGAAGCTATTGATCTTCTTAAAGAGTTAGTTGAACAAACAAAAGAAAGAATTCTACTTGATGATTATTATCTAGTTATACTTGAATTAGCAGCCATAGCTTTTGCTTATGGATGTTATTTGGATGGTCAAAAATGGCTTGATGAGCTTGAAGAAGAAGTTATTCCTGAAGAGAATCTTCCTATTTTCTTTAGATATTGGCAAACAAAAGCCCAAATCAACATTGTTTATCATAATCTAGAGAAAGCTAGAAAGTTAGTGCATTTCTTGATGGATAAAGCAAAATCAATGGGAAATGATCTTTATTATTATGAATTACAAGTTTTAGAAGCTCAAATAGATGCTGAAGAAGGTGACGTTTTAAAAGCTTTATCAAATATTGATGAAGCATTTAAATTCTTCCAAGAAACACCTTTTGAAAGAGCAGCTTTTGAGAAAAAAATCATTCTATCTCAATTTGTTGAAGAACCAGCTGAAACAATTAGATTGCTTGATGAATATATTGAGAGATATCAACCTGAGGATATTCACCCTCTATTATTCAATGCTCAAAGAATAGAATTAGAGTTGCGATCAGAGCAGATAACTCCAACTATTGCAATAGAAAAAGGGGAAAGACTTCTCCTCAGTGCAGAAAGTATTGAACATCTTGAATTAGCCGCGAAAGTAAGAAGGTTGCTAGCTGGATTGTATCAATCAATAGGAAATACAAAAAATGCAGCAGAAGCCTTCAAAAAATCTCGGGAATATTTTATCTCACAAGAACTTGAGTATGAAGAAGCATTAACATTCTTTATTTTCCTACCAGTATTGCTCCAGTATCATTCAGCAAAAATGATGGGATTAACAGGATTCTTGACTGGTACTAATTTAAAATCTAATGAGTTTCTAGAAAATGTTGACTTACAAGAGGAAATTGAGAGAATTTTAGAAATCTTCGAAAAATATAATGATTCAGTAAGAACAAAGATGACACAATTTTTCCAGCTATCGTATAAAATTTCAATGGTTGGATATGGGAAAGAATTCAATCAATCTATTCATGAAATTAAAGATATTTATCAATGGATGATAGATAAAGGAGAATTACATTATTCTGAAATGATCGGACAGTTTCTTGAACTTGTAAAACAATTTAGCTAGTGAAATACAATGAAAAAATTTGATCCTCATGTACGAATACAAATATATACACCTATTCACAATTTCTTAAATCTTCTAAGTGACGAAATGGAAAAGGAAATTGAGGATGGAAAGTATGAGCAAATTATTCTAGATTCACCCACTTCAAGGAACCATAAAAAGATATTAAAGGAGCTTCCTGACCCTGTAGATCGTCTTTCAATAATATCACTAACAGCTAAGTATATGGCAGATACTAGAAAAACTGATGATAGAAACGTTCTATTCTCTCTATCAAGAACACCTTTTTTTCTATTTCCAAATTTTAGCAAAGAGAATGTGAATCTATATTCTCAAGCAGATGTTGAAGAGATTATTGAATTTGTAAATGAATTTAATAAAAATCTACCTCAACACTCACCACGTTTTGATACTAAGTTATTGCTTGTTCTGAAAATTGAATATTATATCAATACCTTCCTGTATTTTTCAAAATCCATGTCAGAAAAGAGGTTTCCTTTTGGAAGCGATTTTTATAATTTTATTAGCTTCCTAATTCATGAGTTCTACACAATTCTTAAACCTATGATTGATGAGATCCCTAAAGAAATAAGGAATATGATTTCAATTTTTGAGCAACATCTTAATTACTCAACAATAATCTACTTGTTAGAGCACTATCCAGAACAAGCAACAGAATTTACTTTTATTTTAAACAACATTCCAAAACTATCATTAACAGAAAATGAAAAGAAATTACTTACAGAAATTTTAAAAGATTCAATACTAGTAAATAAAGAAGAAAAAGCATTGTTGATTCAAAAATTAAATAAATAAGTGAAATTATTTAATAGTTTAAAGAATAAACAATAAAAGTATTCTAGCATGTGATTATGTAATGAAAAACAAATATGTCCAAGTTCAGACAACTGTGGGATCTGAAGAAGAAGCTTTTTTGTATGCAAGTTCCTTGATAAAGATGAATTTTGCGGCTTGTGTTCATTATTATCCTATTAAGAGTATTTACAGATGGAAGGGTCAAATAGAAAAATCTGATGAATTTATTTTACTCATCAAAGCCCCTCTCAAAAATAGTAATAAGATAATAGAATACCTCAAACTAGAACACTCATATGAAATACCTGAAATATTGGTTTTGGATTTTAATGGAGGATCAAAAGAGTATTTAGATTGGATAGATGAAGAGACTAAGCAAAAGTAATTTAGAAAATTACTATAGCCATCAAAACAAGAATTGAAGTAGTTATCAAATCAGCTGTCGATGTTAGAAGAGGGTTTACTAGACTATCTGGATCAAGACCTATTTTGTAGGTTATAAACGTAGATGAGATAGCTAATGAGCTAATAATAAAGTAAGCTAGAATATTCGTTATAATAAGTACAGCTAATATTTTAAAAAAAAGTACAGCTGTTATACTTCTTGGAACCAGTGAGATACCTATTATACTTAACAACAACGTAAAAATTATTCCAGCAAAGATAATCCCACTATAGGTTATTTGGAATTCCTGAGTCTTCAATGTAGAAAATGAAGGCTTAATTTTACCTAAATATAATTTTGTTGTAGTTGTATTAGCTAAAATTATACTTTGATCACCAATCGTACTCAATATTGCTGGATAGAATACAATTAGAATGGGTACTTGAGTCAAAATATCAGAAAAGAAAGCCAATACTGAACCTGTTCCAGCTGCAATAATATTTGTTATAGTAAGAGCTGGTAGAGATTGAAAAAGACCTTGTTTAAAATATTCATTTCTTATAAATTTAAAGAGTATAAAAGAAACGAAACATACAGTTACAATAATAAGTGGAACTCCTAAGTAAAAATGAAGGTAATAATTATTGCGCCAAGGTTGATAGATCCAACAGACTGCTACAAAAATTAAAGTAATAATAATATCATTTAAAGAAGATGTTAGAGGATAAGCATAAACATCTGGATCTTTATTTTTCCTATATAAGAAGAATGTGAGTGTAAAGGCAATACTGATTGCTAATATTGAAGTTAAAACAAATGAAGTTAAAGAAATAGAAACAATTTTCAGAAAGTCTACAAATTGTATATTGAGTTTAAAGAGAATACCTAAGAAAGAAGTTACACATCCAATTAAAATTGAATCATAAACAGACAAAAAGAAAAGTAATCCAATTAAATGGAATAATCTATCTGTTCTTCTTTTCCAAGATGGATAAATTGTACCTAAATGAAGTGCTGTACCTAGTTTTCCAGTTAATATCCCATTTATGTCTCCTCTCACTGTAAGAAGAAGAGGGTATATCAGAAATATCCAAGGAATGTTGTCTTTAAGATTTTGAAGGAGTACTGCTGAACGTCCAGCAAACAAACCTCCAATATTGAAGATAATTGCTCCGAATGCTGAGAGAGCAAAACCTGCAAATAGAGAAATTGATGAGGGACGTTTTAACATACAGCCCAAGAATCTTTATAGAACTTAATAAATATAATTGTTATAATGGAAAATAGAAGATAAAAAGAAGAGGATTAATATTGTTTTATACCTAATTTAGCAGCAACTTCAATTCTTCTTAGAGCAAGAGAGAAGAATGTTTGACCTATATCACTGGTTTTTGAAAGATCAGGATCAATATTAAGCATTTCTTGATAATATTTTGCATTAGGTCTATCTGATTTTGATAATTCATCAGCAATATTTTTTGCTTCATCAACTTTTCCGTACATAAGATTATATGAGAAAAGGAGATTGGGATTAGCTTTAATATCCTCTACAGGGATAAGGTCTAAGTTTAGAACTAATATCCATGAGAGAGAATCAAACAATTTAGGTTCTACTCTGTCGCAGAGTTTCTGCAAATCAGTATATCTTTCTTCAAGTGGAACACTCATTACAATCACTTAACTATTTTAAAAAAGCACCCTTCATTTATAAAATTTTACCTTTCTTGAATATACTACTTCTCTGCTATGACAAGTAAAAACTCTCTTAATTCTATCATTTTCATTTTACTTCCTCCATAGACACTTTCAATATGAGCCTTTACTTCATCTTTACTAAACTGAGTGAAACCTCCAGGAGCTCTTTTTGGAAAGAACGAACTAAAACCATCTGTTAATTTTTGTAAAGCTTCAAATAAATAACTCTCAAATGCTATAATCTCTACAAAAGCAATCTTTCCTCCAGGTTTTAGGAGTCTTCTTGTCTCTAAAAGAAAAGTATCAAATTCCCGTTTTTTAATTAATCCTAAAGAAAGTATCGACATCATTCTATCTAGAAAATCTGTCTTCAGAGGTATATTATCATAAGTGCTTCTTATTTTTTGGTAAAAGGGTACATCAGTGTATTCAGAATAAGGCATCAGAATATTAAATCTGTGAGGTAAATCTTCTTCCGTGGCATCAACACATTCACCACAAACTTTGGGTATAAGAAATTCAAGATTATTTGGAGAGATTATTCCAAAATTCATCTCTTTCAAACAGCCCATATTTTTAATACAGATGTTATCCAGAATCTTAATCAATTCCTCAGTCATACCTTCAAAAATAGTGCTTACTGACCAGTATAAAGCTCTATTTAATTCTGCTTTACCTTTATTTGTTATTTCAAGAAAAGTCTTATACCCTTTTCCTGGAATAGGATTTGTTTGAATAAAAGCTTCTTTTTCAAGTCTGTCAAAAATAGCATAAAAAGAGCTTTCAGGTTTTTCTTCTATCTCAGTATCATGATATTTGCTTCGAAAGTAATTTATCATTTCACCTTTGTATACAGGTTCAGGAGCTTTGTTCAAAATCTTAAGAATCTCTAATTCAATCCAACTAACAGAGAATATACCTTTATTGTTTTCTACATCATGATTTTTTACTTTCTTTTTCTCAGACATGAAAGCACCGTTTTATCATGTTATGGTTGGTATATTTTAAGGCTTTTGTGAACTAAAGATTCACTTTTATTGAATTTGTTAGAAAATAGGATAAAGAGAGAAATTATATTCTCTTCCTTTTTCGAATTATAACAAAGATTGTAGTGGGTATAAATAATCCAAGAATTGCCCATAAGAAATCAAATGGAGCCTCTACTACATAACTTACAAATACTAGTTCCAGAATGCTAGTAAGATTAGCATTGTCTGTAAAATTTTCATAATATCTCTTTGTAATTCCATCTGCAGGATCTACTTCCATTTCAATGAAAAATGAATATTGATCTTGTGTAATTGTGAAATTCACATAGAAATTAGAAGCTGCATCTGTAACATTAAATAATTCAGGTTTGTCTTCAAAATCCTCTCTAATTGTTGTTTCAGTGCTTCCATTTATTTTTCTTATATGCCAAAAGAGAGGAAAACCTTCACCTGTATATTTTTTTCCATCAATGTTGATACTTGCATAGATTTTATTCAAATCTTCATCTGTTAAAGGTCCAGGATACAAACTATCTTTCAGTTTAACTGTAAAATTTGCACCTTCCACAACATCAGTTTCATAGAAATTATCTGATTGATTAATTAACCAAGTAAATGTTCCATTTTTAACCATTTTATCAGAATAATAGTATTGAACATCTTGTGCGATAGAAGGAGTACCAATAAATGCAAAAATTATTACAGCAATTATGCTTATTTGAAGGAATTTTTTCATTTTTCCACCACATTTTGAATGGGAATATCTAAAAGAACTTCTTTTGATTTTAAAACCTTGCTAAATATTACTTTTCAAGGATATTTATATAATCAGATAAAGTTTGAAAAATCATACTAGTTTATTTTATTAAGATGATTTCCCTTTAACAGCTGTATTCCTAAAATTCTTTCTAAGATAACTAGGATCCTTACCTCTTTCAAATAATTCTTTTATTGAATCTCGTTTTTCTGGTTCACATTTAGGACAGTATGCGTTGCAATAAGATCCTGAAGTTACTGCTTCTTCAAAGAAATCGTGATTTGAGAAATAAGGAAAATCACATACCCACTCTTCATCGCACTGTTCACATTTATGTTTGCAAAATCCCATTTTCAGCTCTCCTTTTCGTTTCTCAGAATATGTATCTTCTCTTTACATATAATCTTAATGGTTTTTGGTTGATTTTTGTCTAAACACTTAAGAAGGTTCTCTCTCAGAATAAGAGAGAACAATTATATAGGTATTTTTCTTTTTTTAGTATATATGAGATTTCTTCTTGTTTCAGATACTCATATTGGCGGAAGATTCGATGAACTTATGTTTAATAAAGGAGTGGATATTTGTAATCATTTAGACGCTGATTATCTTGTTCACTGTGGTGATTTAACTAATGATGGTACTTTAGCTCAATATGAAATTGCAAAACTTTATCTTGAAAAATTCAACAAAAATAAGAATCTTATAATCATTCCAGGAAATCATGATGTCAAAAATGTTGGTGATCTTTTATGGGAAGAAATGATTGGCGAAAGATTTTTTTGTCATGAAGATGAAGTCAAAAAAGTAAAGATTCTTGCCTTGGATTCATCTGAACCTGATTCAGATACTGGAAGAATGGGTCCAAAAGGCATTCAAAGAATATATGATGAATTTGGTTCAATCCCAGAATACTGGTTGAAAGTATTGATTTTTCACCATCAAACTCTACCAATTCCATATACTGGAAGAGAGAGAAGCGCTATTTATGACGCAGGAGATGCAGTAAGAGCTATTCTTGATAATAATGTTCATCTAGTGTTAAATGGTCATAGACACATAAGCAACTTTTATCGCATGTCAGATGGAGCTATGCAAGCTTGGATAGTAAACAGTGGGACATTGTCTTGTAAAAAGACTAGATATAGAGAAGAATATTCGATGATAGTAATAGATGTTGATCGAGAAAAAAATGATATATGTATTAGAGTTGTTTTACTCAATAAAGACCCCTATGAAGAACAAATAAAATGTCGTTGTAGATTTCAAGAAGTCATTCCTCCTATGAAGAAGGATCACTTAGCAACAATTGTTCAAATAGGAAATACTGATATCTGTGACACACATTTTAATACTGATTCTTTTAATAAAGGAGTAAAAGCAATAAATGATCTAAACTGTGATCTTGTTGTTCATTGTGGAGAAGTAACTGGCTCTGCATACTTACATGACTTTGAATGGTCAAAGGCACTATTGGAGCAAATTGATAAACCTAAATTAATAGTTCCAGGTGATGATGATGCTTATCCTCTAGGATATGAATTATTCCCCGAGTACATTGGAGATATGAATCCTACATTTAACAATGACGTATTGGATGTTTTAGGTTTCAATAGTTGTTTAATAGATGAAAAAACAGGAAGACTAGGAAGAGGAAATGTTGCTGAAATCGTTGATAAATTAACCAATTCAGAGAAACTTGGAGTTATTGCTTTTCATCATACTATAATTCCATTACCTAGAACAAAGCATGATGCTGAATTAATGGATGCTGGCGATGTACTCTCAGCAATTGTAAAAAACAGAATCAACTTGGTTTTAACTGGAGCAAAAAATCAAGCAGGTTGCTGGCAAGTAAATGATACTGTTTTTGTAAATGCAGGAACCTTAAGCAGCTATAACATAACAAAACGAGAAGGAAATAGCTTCAATATAATTGATATTTATCAAACTAATATTGGTAAATACTATGAAATAGATGAATATCTTATTTCAAGTTTTAAAAGAAAGAATATAGGATTATTTCACGTATCTGATATAGCAAAACCTATTGAAGTTCCTCCTGTAATTGAATATTTACCAAGGAAACAAGTTTAAAACTTTAAATTCTCAAGTTTCAAGGCCTTTTATTGTATATTACGTTTCTCTGGTTGGAAAAACTTTTTATTTTTTGAAAAGGATACTAGAACTTGTGACTACAAAAGTTCAAGGTCATGAAAAAGAAGATTCTTTTCCATTGAAAGTAAAGAATCTATCTAAAGAAATGGGTTTGTGGATAGAGGAAGCTGAGAGAAGAATTTTCTCATTGGGTACAGGAGATAGAATCAGTCCTATAGCAGTAAAGATAATGCAAATAGGTTTTAGTAAAATTCTTTATGCTGCAAATGAACTTGGAGCTGATTTAGAAGAATGTAAACCTTACATTGTTTTTGCTCCTGATTGTACTTGTACTTTTAATAAAATCAGAGTGGAAAGAGGATTTAGTTATGGAGCTTTAATTAAAGGGGATTTCTCTGGCATGATCTCAACTAGCAATGCGATGCCAAATGCTTGCGGATACACTATTGCTGAATTAACCACTCAAAGAACAGATGTTTCTTTAAAGAATCATCTAATTCAGAAACAAAAGGAGATTGGTAAAGATCACTTACAGCAATTAGGGAAAGGGAATCATTTTTCAGCCGTTTATTGTGTCAAGGATTCAATAACTGGGGAAGATACTATGCGAAGAATGATTAATGTTCACAGCAGCGGAAAATTAGGAACACAATTTCTTTATGATTTGAGTTGGTTAAGTGAGATAGAAGGATATCACAAAGTAGAGACACCTCATGGTCCAGTAGAATTACTGGAAGGAGAAGCTAAAAAACAATATTTAGATAAATACAATGAGGGTGATAAAACAAATGCTAACTATAGATTTGAGGTTTTGGGAGAGATACTAGGAGAAGGAACTTTCAAGATTTTGGAAGAAATAACTCATCAAGGATTATCAAGAGATGGTAGATACCATAGATTAGGAGTTCAAGTTCATGATGGATTAATTCCAATTGCGTTTAATTCTGAAGAAGGTTTAATTCTTGCAGAAACAAAACCCAATCTCAGTAAAGAGCTCCTAGAAACATGGAAGTATAAAGAACAGGTAGAGGAGTTGGGTTTAGAAAAGGAACTATCACAAATAGATTTCTCTCCTCATGGAGGAGGATATGAATTTCTTTACCCAGTTGAAAAATTTACAATACACCTAGATAAAAGAGGTATAGGTTATCTTGAAGCAGAATTAAAGCCTGAAAAAAAACCAAAGATACAAAAGAAAGTTACTTATTTCCGAGAACTTAAAGAATACATGTGTTTCAGAAGAAAACTTCCTTTAATGAGAGAGGTTTTTAGAGCTGATTTAATTAAACACATCTACGATTTAGAACCTTTAATACAAATATACCCTCTAGTAAGTATAGTAGGTGGAACACTCTAATATATTAAGAACTTAAATAGGGGATGTGATGTTCTCCAGAAAGAATACATGGATAATAGCTCATAGAGGGGATTCTGGAAATTATCCCGAAAATTCTCTGAGAGCTTTTTGGTCAGCTATTGAATCGAAAGCTGATATAATAGAATTGGATTTGCAATTAACAGCTGATAACCATGTAGTTGTTTTTCATGATAAAACAATAGAAAGAGTCTTCCAGAGAGATGCAGACAAAACTATTAGAGATTTTAAGCTTAAAAAGCTCAAACAATGGGATATTGGCAGTTGGTTCAGTAAAGATTTTTCTGGTATGAAAATTCCTACTCTTGAAGAAGTGATTAATTCGTTACCAAAGTTCACCCCTCTGATTTTGGAATTGAAAAACAATGAAGACAAATTTACAATAAATGTCATTAATCAATTAGATGATTTGAATAAAGAATTAGGTATTGGATATATATCGGTAAGAAACACTGAAACATACAAAAGAGCTAAAGATATAACTGATAAATACAAAATTGGTTTAATGCAAAAGAAGAGAACACCAAGAGAAACACTTGATATTATAACGAGAGAAGAAATAGAAATTCTTCAGATTCGTTGGAGGGAATGGACTAGTGAAGAATGGGATGTTCTTTTAGAAACAGATACAATCATAACTGCATTTTTTGCAGACGAAATTGAGGATTTTCAATTTTTAGTTTCTAAGAAAATAAATGGAATACTAACAAATTATCCTGCTAGACTTGCACAGTTTTTAAAAAGAAATATATAGAAGAATCAATCTAAAGTTTGTCTTTTAATCTACTTATAGAATCAGATTCTTCAAGTTCTTTTGCTATATTTAAGGCTCGAGTATAGATCTCTTTTGCTTTATCCTGATGGGATTCTAGAAGTATATCACCGTATTTTTCTAGTATTCGAAGTAAATCTACTTGATCTTCTAGACTTTCATAAATCGATATAGCTGATTCGTATTCAACTATCGCTTTATCTTCTTGTTTCTTACCTAAAATACTTGCTAAAACCTCTTTGTTCAACGCTTCATAGTAAGGATTGTCTCTTTTTCTTGAAAGCTCAATTCCTTTTTCAACGAATTTTCTTGATTCTTTGGGTTGTTTATCTGCTATACAATAAGCAATCTGATAGTACAGGTAGATTTGCATATCAAATAATTGTTGAGTATTCTCTCCAGCAATATTCTCAACAATTTTAGTGATTCTTTTATCTAGTTTATCTGCTTTCTTACCTTCTCCAGCCAAGTAATTGAGGGATTGTGCAGCTACGAAATTATAAAAACCATTAGCCGGGAAACCATCTTTCAGATACAGTTCACCAATCTTTTCATACAATTCTGATTCGTCTTCAATATCATCGTTAGTCTTTCTATCTATATTTGATCCTTTGAATAAGCATTTCAGAGAATCAAAAGCTTCTTCTTCTGTTGGTTCATGAATATTATCGATAGTTTTGATACTTTTAATTATATCAAACGAACCATTACTTGATAGTAATTCATATATTTTCTTAATATTTGGTGTATCTTCAATTGCTTCCGGTATAGGTATTGATAAACGATCTTTGATTGAATGACCATACAACAGGATATATCTTGTTGTTTTAATCGCTTCATCTAATTTTAGTGCTTCTAATGTTTCCGGATGTTTACTGAGTTTTTCTTTTGCATCTAATAGAAGCTCAAAAGCTGGTTGATACTCGTTAGTTTTAAGATAAATATTTCCAATCTTGTAATTTATAATTCCTAACCATTGATTATCTCCGATATTTTCAAAATATTTCTTCCCTTCACCATAGAGCTGAACTGCTTGCTTCATATCACTTAATGCTAAACAATTAGCCAAATGTATAGTATTCTGAGCATAAGCTTCTTCATCATTAAGTTCTTCAGCTAAATTTATAGCTTGGCTAAAAACTACCGATGCATCCTTGGGATCAAAATGAATAAGGTTTAATCCAAAAGGAGTTAAACATTCCAAATGGAGTTGTTTATCTCCTGATTTTCTGGCTTCACTCACAGATTGTAAGTAATATTCAGTTGCATCTTTATGATTTTCTAAAATAGTAAGTAATGATGCAATATATGATGAGATTTTTGAGGTTATGTGATGAGCTTCAAGCATTCTGCTATCATTCAAGAGATCAGACATATCCCTTAAAGCTGAATCTGGATCTGCATTCTCAAGCTCTTTTAATTTCTCAGCAAATCTCTTCTCTAATGCCTTCATTTCGTCTTCTACTTTCTCTCCATAAGTGATTATTACATCACTTCCAGTAAAACCTACTTCTTGCTCTTTAGGAATATCTTCCAGTCCAGCTAAGTCAGAAAATTCTTCAACCTCAATGTCTACTGATTCTAATTCATCTAGATCTTCATATTCTTCATCTTCTCATTCATCGAATTCTTTTTCTTCAAACATTGGTTTCACACTTACAATAATTACATGAAAAGAAGACGCTTTTATATTTTCTCTAAAAAATGACTTTTTAAGTATATTATTTCTTGATTTGAATGATTTGTTTGATTCTGTTAATCCAAACATCTAGATTTTTAACTAACCAAGCAGCTGAATCTTCTTCTCCTTTATCATTAATGAAAGATATATGAAGTAATTGTCTAAATTGAGTTTTACCTAAAAATGATTTTATAGTATCAACTTTTCTGATATTTCTTAACGGAAAATTAAATTTCTTCTTAGGAAAATACATCTCGAAGAATAAACTGTCTGAAGTTAATATTAGAACTCCATTACCTCTTACTTGACCTCTTCCAAGTGAATATTGTCCATAGAAATTTGGATTGGCTGAAATTAGACTTATTTGACTCTCTTCAAAATTGCTTAAAATTTGTTCATATCTCTTTTTGAATATTCTTTTAAAGCACATATGTACTAACATTCAGTTTACTGACATCTTATATTTGTTTTCTATTAAACATGTTTAGTTATATTATCTATTTGTACTTACTATTTGTTCTGAAATTTTTTAACTTCCTTTAAGGAGAGGAATAGAAAACTAAGTAAAAATCTAGTACAAGATACAAAAGCTAGAGCTATTGTTAGAGCAATAGCTTCAGAGTACCAATTCTGTAAAATTTGGACGGTGTAACCACCTAGTAATGTTCCTATGAAATAGAAGACACCTGTTACCATGCTAAGAAAACCAATATACAACCCGCTGTTCTTTGATGGAATTATGTCAAGAATGTAAGCATTTACTCCTGCAAATCCAAAGCTAAAAAGACTAGAAATCACAAAGTGAACAATATAGAGATGCCAAATTTCTGTTGCAAAAATATATAATAAGGGAAAAAGGAACAAACAAAATCGATTGAGAAAAACCAGTTTTGTTCTACCAAATTTATCTGCAACTCTTGCACCTAAAAGGATGAAAAGAAGAGAAGTTACTGCAAAGACAATTTCAAGAAGAGCGATTTGCAGAGCTGATGCATTCAGAATATTTACTTGTTTTATGCTAAATAAAGGCCAAGAAAAGGTCCAAAAGATTCCAAAAATTGAATACAATATAACGAACTTTCTGAATGGTTTATTATTTATAACTTCACGAATACTCTCTTTCAGAGACATAGTGGTTTTTTCGATTGGTAAATCTTCTCTTAATAATGGTTCTTCTATCTTTCTGAAGGGAATTACTGCAATAATGGAAATGAAAACTCCAATAGCTACTGGGATAAGAATGTATTTCTGATAATCAATATTCTCCCCAAATGCGAATGTTAGAATTACACCTGTAAATAAAGTTGCTATCATACTACCAAATGATCCAAACCAAGTAACTCTTCCTGTAAGTTTACCTCTAACTTCAGCAGGGAATAATTCATTCTGTAATGCAACCCAAGCTGGATTACCAAAACTGAGTAGAATATTAACAATAGCTGCAATTAAGATAATAAAAGCTGGAGCTTGAATCCAGTAAAGAAAAGCATAGGGTATAATCCAAGTAATGGTGGATATTACAATAAAAGGGATCCTTCTTTTCATCATGTCTGATAATCGACCAAAGATAGGATCTAGAAATTGTCTGAGTAAATTAGATATAGCTTGTATCCAAGCTAGTATACCTGCTGTAGCATTCAAGTTTAAGGCAATGAAAGAAACAAAAGGGCTAACTAAACCATTAGATGTGCTGAATGCTATTGACCGAGAATAGATAGCGATTGCTTCTTCTTTTTTGATTTTGAAGTCTGGTTTTTCTTTAATCTCTTCTGGAATAATAATCTCAGAAGGGATAACATCTAGTCTCGAATCGGTCATGGATAAAACGAGTTAGGTTGAATATTCTAAAAGATTGTGCTAGAGATTGGAATAAGGAATCTCATTATTTTTTCTTTCTGTAAGAGAATGCAAGAATCAACACAATAAAACTGATTATAATTGAATGATAGAAATCTATTGTAGTTTTTTGAATCCAGATATTCAGTGGACTAGTTTGAAAACTAAAGGATCCATTTTCGAAATAATAGAGAACTGTTATATATCGAATCACTTCATAAGGATGAGTTTGAGAATTTAAATCAGCCCAAATAGTAACATTCCCATGAGGTGGAGTGGAAAAATTATAGTTCAGCATTTCAAATGATGTTCCTATACTTCTATTAGATATTCCTGAAGGAATAGTGTGATAAGATACAACCATAAGGCATATACTACCTGTATATTCCCTATAGAAGTTCTCTAAATCCACTATCACATGAGGGATTAATAAGCAGCTATTAGGAGTTCTAATTGTTTTTCTCGATCCATAATTATTTATTTCAAATGTTATACTGAAAGAAAAACTAGAATGGTTATCTTTCCAATAATGAGAAGGAGGCCATTGTATATCCATAGTTTTTATAGTGATTACTTTTTTATTAAATGCTACAAAAACAGTGTTAAATGGAATAGATAGACTAAATATCAACACTAGAAGAAGAAATAAATTAACATTCAGTTTAAATTTATTCATCAATATAATTTATAATTAGCTAAAATCAATGTTTTTGTGTCTACAATTACACACTTGAGCTTTATCAAGAGGTGAAAAGTACATGAGTAAAAAATATGTCATTGAAGATTTCAATCACTTTGGAGGGATACATTGCGAAACAAGTGCTGTCCAGAAAATATTCCTTTACAATAATCTTCCTATAACAGAAGAGATGTTATTTGGACTATCAGGTGGGATAGGCTTTATCTATTGGTATGTTAAGCAGATGCCAGCTCCAATGGTTGGTGGAAGAGGAGGGGGAAGAAACTTCATAGAAAATGCTGCAAAAAGAGCTGGAGCAACGATCAATGTAAGAAGAACTACAAGTAGCAAAAAAGGATATGATTGGTTAATAGAGAAATTATCCAATAATGATCCTACTGTTGTTTATGCAGATATGGCTTATCTACCTTATATGGGAGTTCCTGAAGATGCACATTTTGGACAACATGTTTTTGTAATATATGGGGTAGATGAAGAGAAAGATATTGTTTACATCTCTGATAGAGGAAAGAGAGGGGTAAAAACAACAATTGAACAACTCAAAAACGCAAGAGGTTCAAAATATCCTCCATGGCCTCCACAACATGCAACTTTTGATTTCAAACTTCCCAAACAATTGAAAATAACCAAGCAAGTTATCAAAGAAGCACTTCTGCAATGTATAGATACAATGGTAAATCCTCCAATGAGGAATATTGGATTAGAAGGCATTAAGAAATGGGCAAGTTTGATTGTAAAGTGGCCTGAGATGTTCCCAGGCGAGAATCTTTGGGAAGCACTTTATCAAGGTTTTATCTATATAGAAACAGGGGGGACTGGAGGAAGTTCAATGCGACCGATGTACTCAAGATTCTTGGGAGAAATAGATTCAATATTAAAAGTTGAAGGGATGAATAGTGTTATAGAATCTTTTGATAAATCAGCTCATATTTGGAGTGAAATTGCTTCTCTTTATCTCCCTGATGAGTATCCCATATTGAAAGAAGTAAGAGAAATACTGCTGAAATCAAATACTCTTTTTGAAGAACAAGAAACGAATGCTTTACAGAAAATGCTTGATTTAAATAAAAAGATAGAAAACAACAAGAAAGAAATTTTTAGGGATTTGAAGCATGCCCCTTCCTTTCTCCCTAAAGTACAAAGCAAGATTTTACAACTTTACGAAGCTGAAAAAGAAGCATTTTATAAACTTCAAGAATTTACTAAGAAACTGAGATAATTCAAGAAACTTTCAATTTCTTAATACTATTTGTCTATTTATTTCCATATCTTCCAAAAACATTAATTAAAATTTATTTATCTTATAAAATTTCATTAAAAAAAAAAAAGGAAAGATTACTTGTTCCATATTACCATATTTACGAAAGTAGAACCACCTAGAGCTGCAGTGAAAGTACCTTTAAGTAAGAGATTTGCAAAAGCACCAGTACCAGGACAGTTCATGGTTCCAGTTACAACTCCAAATTCGATAGTGAAGATTAATTTACCTCTGAAGCCTGCAACTTCATCATTATAGGTTCCTGTAAATTCGATTATCCCGCCACCTTTTCCGGAAAATGTTGTGAAGTCCAATACCACATTTCCGTTATAGTAAATATCACCTTCTATGTCACCTGCTAATATATGACCATAATGTGGAGTTTTTATTGCATGGTAGACACCGTCTTTATCATACCAGAATTTCAAAGGATCTCCATAAGAATCATATACATATTCAAAGTTTATTGTAGCGTTTACATGTTTTGCTTGTGTTGTTGCAGTACCAACAATAAGGGAGCTAAGTAGAACAATCATTCCCAGAAATAGTAATTTTCTTGATGTTTTCATAATTACCACCAGATTCGCTATTGTATTAGAAAACACAATAGAATCGTACTTTTTTTTTAAACATATTAAAATGTATCTAGAGATTGTTCTGGAACAGTTGTGAAACAAAATTAACTGCACTTTGAGTTGAATTTAAACCTTGTCAGTCTTTTTTACATGATAGAAGAATCTTCTTTCTTGTTCATTTTTTATCCATTTTAGCACTCTTTTAGCATCTTCCATACGGTCATTATAAAGAATAAGGTTTTCTTCTTTTTCAAACATCGTTTTTAGTTCTTCAGCTGCTGAAATTTCTCTCTTCCAAATTTCTTTTGCATTATCTGTAAAATCAGTTGCTTGAAATGATAATCCATTTATTATTAAAGCTTTACCAACAGTAGTATTTTCTGCAATAAGAAGATCTTTTGATTCATTCAGTTCTCTATATTGTGCATAGAATATTCCCATTTGACCGTTTGGTTTCAGTATTCTCTTCAATTCTTTAATTGTTGAATCTAAATCTTCGATGAAATACATTGTATCAATTGCAATTATTGCATCAAATATAGAAGATGAAAAATCTAAATTATTGATATTACCAACCTGAAAGACTACTTTATCATTTTGTGATTGAATTTTGAATTTTGCCCATTCAATTGCTTTAGAAGAGAAATCAATTCCTATTATTTTTGCACCAGTTTTATTTGATATATATTCAGAAACTTTTCCTAAACCACACCCTAAATCAAGAACAAAATCATTGTTTTTTAGATTAAGAGAATTTAACATTGTATTTAGTTGCCCCATATCCATAGCATTAAATTGAAGCAAACTTTTTCCAAATACTTTCTCACAAAATAGATTATAGGCTTCACTTTTCGCACATCGGAGTAAAAGATTATCATAACCTTCACTCATCCATTGAGTGCGTATTTGCTTTCCAATAATACGTCCCTTATCTGTTAAAGAGTATAGTTCTTCTTTGAAGTTCAAATATTCTTTTTTATTAAGTGAATTTAAGAGAATAGACCAATTTTCTGTTTTATCCTTAAAACGCAGATTACCAAAAGCAATAATTCCTTCTTGGTTTGGTTTTACTTTTAACTGTTCTGTGATAGTTATTTCTTCTGTTTCAGGATCTTTTTTTCTTAATTCTAAACCATAAATTACACCTAAAATAATTGTTTCATCTTCAGTTATGTCAATAACTTCATTCATACAAAATTAAAAATAAAAACATTAAATAATATTGTGAAAAAAATAGAGAATTTAAGGATAAAAAACATGAAAAGTAAAAGCATAATTGAAGATTTTAATCACTTTGGAGGTATTCATTGTGAAACAAGCACCTTCATTTCTACCTAAAGTACAGAGTAAGATTTTACAGCTTTATGAAGCTGAGAGAGAAGCTTTTGGTAAACTTCAGAATATACAAAGAAATTGAAATAAAAATTAGATTTCTAAGTTAGTGATTCAACCCAAATTGGTCCAATATATGTATGTCTTCCATTATCTCCAACAATTCTTATGAGATAGAAATCTATACCATTTGTTTGTAATTGATCAGGATTAAATATGAGATTATTACTATACTCATTGATAAAATAATCATCTCCTATTTTTATGCAGCTTTCTCTTCCATAAGAGGTCCCTGTAATTAATTCAGTGTCAGTGAAGTAGACTCTAGCTAAAGGAGTATTGATGAGGAAAGTTTGTAGCAACTCACCATTTTTCATTATCTCAACCTCTGCATTCCAATTGGGTGACCATCCAGCATTTATTGATGCAGCTGTATGATATCCACTTGCAGGTGCACCATCTTGAGCAATGAAGATTTCTATGTTTCTGGGTATACTTGTATTAGCTACGGTGAGAGTAGAGTTTCCACCAACACCCATACCATTAATGGTAAAATCTACGATGGGTCTTCCAAAATCTGAGTTAGCATAGATGAATCTATTTTCTAGTTGAGAGAAGATTGATGATCTTGTTAAATCAGAAGCATAAACAGCTGTAAGTCCTCCTGGATAGGGTTTATCGAATCTAGTCCACCAATAAGTGTAAGGTCGTTGATGTGCAATATAGGCTTTTGTATGAGCAATAGTGTGTCCAGGATGTCCATCATGACCATCACTTGAAGCATATAGTGATAACCTTAGTCCCATTCTTAGTGCATCAACAATTGAACATCCATTGATAGGATAAGGTGGGGGACCATACATTCCTCTATAGCTTAGCTCATGATAAGGATCATAAAGACTATCTCCGTGTGTAGAAGTTACTTCAGCTATTTTGACATACTTTGGATTGTAATAGAACCAATCCTGCAGGAAAGCTTCTTCAACAGTGTGGTGAGGGAGAGCTAGAGCTCTAGAACCAGTATTAGTTGTGAAATCATCAAGTAAATCCCAGAGTTCCAAGGGTGTGCCTATAAGACGATAGCTAATGAGAGGATCTTGAGGTAATTGATCATTATCAAAGATACAAGTAAAATGACCAGTTTGATGATTGGTAAATTCCATTCCAAGAAAAGCTACAAATTGATTTGGAGAGTTTTTTGTATTAGTTAAAGTAATATATTTTTGAACCCAATTTGAAGCCATCTGCATTATTTCACCATGTTCAGTTAAAGCAAAGAAATCCAGACACGCTACTTCCTGTGCATAGAAAAATGAATGATCCGGAGTTCCACTTCCATCAGAATAAATTGAGTGTGAATGAATGTCTCCCCAGTAAATATTCATACCAGTATTTTGAACAATTATTGGATTACTATAAAATGTCTCTCCTGTAAAAGAATCTGTTACTAGAATGTAATGAATTCCTATTGTGCTAATGGTGACTTGAAACTTATGCAAACCATTATCTTTTTCATTATTAATCAGATATGCACTATCTGAAGGCAACTTCCTTCCAGAGAATGTAAACGGAATAGGAAGTATTGCTGAAACAGAACTAAGAGAAGAGAAATCTGTTGAGTTATATGATTCTAATGAAAAATCTACTCTTCCATTGTATGTAGCACTTACTCGCTCATATCTGTCCCAACTCTGTACGGTGATTGTAAAGGGAGAATCTGGTTGAACAGTTGAAGGCGCATGAACCCATAGCAATGCTGTTTTATTATTGAACATTACACCAAAATCTAAACTAACAACTGACCAAATTGAAATTGGAGTTAGAGCTAAACAAAATAAAAGAGTGAATCTTACAACTTTGTTGAGTTTAAGCTGTTTGATTTTTTTGATGTTTAAAGTAGTTTTGAAATCTTTATAGAATTCAAACTTGTTTAAAAATTTATGAATACTGAAAAGAATAAGATAACTACAAACAGTACCTATTGTAAGAGAGAATATCAAGAATAATGGGTACATACCAGTAATTACATCAAATCCTTTATTCAAAGCAAATGTCCCTAAAGAAGTAGCAAGAGCTAGAATTAAACCATGCCATCTCCATTTATTCTTGAATACTATAAAATAAACAACTCCTATTGTTAAAGCTATGAAATTAAAGAAGAATAGAAAACTAGAAACTACTCCTAAGATATAAACAATTACTCTTAATACCTTTAGAATAATGGATATAATCTGATCTTTTTTCTTAAAATCAAAATTCAAGTTGCAGAAAATAGAAACTACATCTTAAAAAAAATTTTGTATCAATAAATGTAAAAAACTACTGATTTTCAATTTTTATTGCTTCTATGAAAATCTTGATTTTTCCAAGAGCAAAATCAAAATATTCTTCTAAAGTTCCAAAATAGGGTATTTTTTCTATCATACCAAATGAATCTGTTTGAGTAGAAAATGCTATACCAAATATCATACTCCAAAAGAAATAGGCAAGTTTTATAATTTCTCTCTCTTTTATTTCTCTTTCTTGAGATGCGGTCAAAAGAATCTCTTGTAGAACCTTTATAGTCTTTATTTCATATCGTTCTTCTATTGGGCCTTTTTTCGCAGACCTTGGAGGAGTGGTTTTTAGAACCAATCTGAAGTTTCTGTAATCTTTTTTTATTGTATCGAAATATGTTTTAGCTATTTGTTCAATTAAGAGGATATTTTTTCCTTTATGATTTCTAACAAGTTCTTCTATTTTTTGATCAACTTTTCTGAAGTCTTCCTCAACAATAGCAAACCATAGCTCCCTTTTACTTTGAAAATATGTATAAAGACTTGCTTGACCCATTCCTAGTTCATTTGCTAAGGCTCTTAATGTAAATCTTCCAACACCATATCTTAAAAATAACTCTCTGCCTTTTTGTATAATTTCTCTGAAAACTCTATTCTTTTCTTCAAAAGTTCTTGCCCGAGTTTTTTTCACATATCACTTTTTGTATTTAATTTTATAAATGTTTTTAATCGAACATTGTTTGTTTTTGTGAGTTTTAACTAACATAATTTTATTATCTTATTTCAAGGAATCTGAAAATTCGAAAGGAAGAGGTGGGATTAACAATAACTTGGTTAAGTAACATTTAGAACGTTAAGAGCTCATAGATTTCATTTAAATAAATATTTTTAATACTTTTTTTATCGAGTAAATTTGGAATAGGAAGATTAATAAAGATATGTGAGAAATATAATCGAACATTGAACGATTAAAAAAAGTAACAATTTATTATTGAAAGTGCTAAGGAAAAATAAAAGACTATAAACAATATGAAACATTTAGTTTTTAGATTTTTCATTCTTTAAAATAGTAAAATTATCTTTCTTTGTTTCTAAATAATAAAAATGAGGATGTCAATATTATGTTAAAATGTAAACATGCATGTGTTGATTGTGATGAGACATGGGAATGCTCATTCCCATACTTTTCTGAATTCAAATATTTCAAAACTACAGTGGAAAATGGTTACTATTGTAATGCTTTTTGTCCTTCTTGTCAAACAGAGAAGAGAAAAGATATAGATGATTTGTTTGAAGATATGTCAGAAACAGGATATATCAACTCTTTCTATGAACAAAACCTGAAAACACAAGAAGTATAGAGGTAAACTAATGAAGGGAGTTATCAAAAGAATACTACCTATCAAAGGTTTTGGTTTTATAAAAAGAGAAGGAGAAAAAAAGGATTTATATTTTCACTGGTCTCAAACAAAAGATGACTTCTATTATCTCAGAGAAGGAGATGAAGTAGAATTTGAGATAAAAGAATCTAAAAAAGGACCACAAGCTATTGATGTTACAACAATTTTTTTGATTTGAAAATAAGTATAAAGACTAGCTTAACCAATTATTAATTCACTTGCTAAAGCTTTTAAAGTAATGTTAAAGAAATCATTACTATTTTGGTTATTGAAAATAATAACAGTCTCATTATTTTCACTGAATTCATTATTCACTTACAGGTTCATCATTAGAAGTCTTCTTACTTCTGAAGAATCTAGTAATACTTTTTTTCTTTGGAACTTGCATTCCAAAAATGAACCTTAAAGCATTAAACTCTCTAATTAGAAAGAGTAGAAGAATTATAGCAACAAGAGAAATTAGGAAAATTAACAAAAACTCACTTATAACGAGAAATTCTAATTGAACGATGTAAAATCCAACAATACTTACAACAACAAAATGTATAATGTAAAATGGTAAAACTAGTTCATTCAGAGTTTTCACAGTTTTACTTTTCTTGTTCAGATACTTATCAGCTAAATTTAGAATTACTATTAACCAACTCCAAGAGAAAATAACTCTAGTCAAATGAAACGGAATTGAAATATAATCAAAACTAGGATCTAACCAAATAGCATCAAAGTAGAAATGATTCATAAGAATGAGTGCAGCTGTTGAAAGCAATCCAAGAATTATTTTGACAATGAAGTTTTTCTTTAAAGCTGTTCTAAATTGCTTATCATAGGCAAAGAAGTAGCCAAAGAAAAGGAAGAAGAAGTACGTGAAAAAATCCCATCCACCAAGTCGAGGTATATCAATTAGATAAAGACTATGTAATATTTCCATTATGAAAATTGGTATTGTTAAAAGGTAAATTGTTCCTGGTTTTGTGAAGAAATTTGCAATTTTAGAAAATCCCAATCTGAATTTTTCTCTTCTTAAATACACAAAAAGAGGTAGCATTACTAATGTGAAAAAGAATAAAATAACTAAAAACCACATATGATGTCCAAAAACAGAAAAAGCTCCTCCCGAAAATCCATAAATTCCTTTATAGTAGGTAGGATAAAATGCAAAGAATGACATTGAGATGAAACCTTTATTGGTCCATTCTAGAAAAACAAGAAGCGAGACATAAGTGAACACACCAATCAAGTAAGGTACTATCAATCGAATGAAACGAAGAAGAACATATTTTCTTAGTTTGATTTCTTTTTTTTCCATGAAACCCAAAGCATAAAACATACTCATTCCTGCGATGATAAAGAAGAGAGGTAATCCTATTGAAGTTAAATAAACTGCATTTGCTGTTATCTTGAAATTACTAAGAGGAATGGGACCAGTTACGAAGTCAATAGGGTTATTTTTTACACTAAACGGATCACTATCAAAAAACTTAGTGCAGTGATAAATGAAAACAAAGAAGATTGTAATTACTCTTAACCAATCCAAATCATATCTTCTTTCTAATTGAGTAAAGGTATCACTTCTCGAATCGCGAACTATATTAGTCATATAGGATAGCTCCTCTAATTTAATCATTAAGTTTTATTTTGTAATGACTTAACATCTACTTCTTCTATTTCTTTAGTTCTTTTTAACAATCCCTTTTTCCATCTCATACCAAAAATGAATCGTAGAGGATTGATGTATTTTATAATCATGAGCAGAATAAAGCAAGCTGTAAATGATGTTACAAGAATAATAATATACTTCGCAAAAAAGTGCATCTCCAATTGAACAATATAGAAACCAATCACTATTATTACGGTTTGATGAATAACATAGAAAGGTAATACCAATTCGTTTAGAAATTTCCTTGCTTTATTATTGCGGTTTAGGAATTTACTTCCAAGAGCGAAGAGAGCTAGTAAAACACCCCAACTATATATTGCCCCAAGTATCATAAAGAATACAGCTTCTAAAGTATCGCTTAGATTAAAATCTTCAAGTAGAAATAATAGAACACCACATACTACTGAAATAATTAATGCTGGTATTGCATGCTTTTCAATTGTTTTTTTGAATTTAATATTCGATGCAAAAATATAACCGTACACAAAGAATAACAGGTGAGAGAAGAGATTCCAACCACCCAAATTATAGACAAATTCCCCAGTCAGAATGTTACCTACTTCAATCAAAAAAATTGGAATTGGAAAAATAAACAGCATTCCTGGTTTGTTCAAGAAGTTAGTGAATTTATCAAATTTATCAAGATTCTTATCTTTGGTAAAATGCATCGTAAGTGGCAAAGTAATTAATGATATGACAAGAAGCACGATCAGAAACCATAAATGTCCTCCAAAAAAATCGAAATTTCCTCCATGTGCATAAGTACCTTTAAAATATGTTGGATAAAATTGGGAGAATGTTCCTACAAAAACTCCGTGGGAGATTCTTTCAAGATAAATTTGAAGGGGTATATGAGTAAAAAGACCTATTGCAAATGGAACTAATAATCTAACTATCCTGAATAAAGCAAATTGCTTAGCCTTCACTTTTCTGAGTGCATAAAAAGTTGCCATTCCAGCTATTATGAAAAAGATAGGCATCCCAGCTCCACCCAAGAAATAAGTAAAGGCTGTCATTCCCTCACTTAGCACATCATTTTTGATATGCCATGGTAATGTGTCAAAAGCCCTTACACTGTGAAAAACAAACACGAGTAGAATAGCTATAATTCTTAACCAATCTATATCGTATCTTCTTTCAAAAGTTCTATTCATCACATTATTTTCAGTCATAAATTGCCACTTGTGATTGCAGAATCACCTAAATTTAAGTATTATGCAAAAAGAAATACTCGATATAAACGCAAAACAACTCTTCTTTTTTATCATTTTAGGATTGGGAATCAATCCACTTTCTAACAGATTGAATGTGTTCAGGAGATGTTCCACAACAACCTCCAACGATTTTTACCCCTAATTCAATCATTGCAGAGATATCACGAACATATTCTTCAATTGGTTGATTATAGACTGTTTTAAAATTTTCTAAGGTAGGTTTTCCAGCATTGGGTTTTACTGATATTGGGTAATCAGTTAATCCTTTTGCTTCTCTAACTAAATCAATAAACAAAGTCGTACCTGGATCACAATTAAAACCTATTACATCAACTTCTTCCTTTTCAAGCATCTGGATACATAGTTCAAGTGAATTTCCCATTAGGGTATAGAATCCTTTCTTTCCTTTGTTAATAATAAACGAAGCAATAATAGGTTTAGATGAAACTTCCTTAATTGCTGCTAATGCAGCATGCATTTCTTCGATGTCAATAAATCCCATAGCATGCCAAAGATCAACTCCTTCCTCTTTATTACCTTCTAGAATTTCTATTTGGTTTAGGAAACTACTTTTCCATTTTTCAAAAGCACCTAAACCAAAAGGATTTCGAAACTCACCAGAAGGACCAATTTCTCCAACAACTAGCTTTCCTTTAGGGCAAACTTCCTTAATATTCTTAAGAGCTTGTTTGTTAATTTCCTCTAATTTGGATTCTAAATTGTGTTTTTTAAGGTGAAGAAAGCTCGCATTGAGTGTGATTGTTTGAACCATGTCAGATCCAGCTAAATAAAAAGACTTGAGAACAGATTTAACCATTTCTGGATTTTGAATGTTTAAAATGTCAGGAGGTTTTCCAGAAATGAACCCCCTATCAATTAATTCAGTTCCATTAGAACCATCACCTAAGATTGTTTTTCCTGAATCTTTCAACCACTTGAGGAAAGACATGTTCTAGCATTCCAATTTTTTTGGTTATGCAATTGATTGCAGATTTCAAGAATATAAAGTTTGTTAGGTAAAACCAAGAATCATTTTCAGAGATATATGTACATATAATTAGTAGTAAAATTAAAATAATCAATATAAACAACAATCGCATGAACAATTCAGCAATAAGAATCCAGAATTTAACTAAATTCTATGAAACTAATAAAGTTAAAGCAGTAGATTCACTGGACTTGGATATATTCAAAGGAGAGATTTTTGGCTTACTAGGTCCTAACGGTGCTGGAGAAACAACTCTAATTCGTATGCTCGTAGGATTACTAAAATCTACATCTGGTCAGATTTTATTTGATGGAGAAGAACTGAATGTAAATTCTCCTCGATTAAAAAACCAAATCGGTTATGTACCTCAAGAAACAGCATTCTGGAAGAACCTAACAGTTTATGAAAATCTCAATGTAATAGGAACTACCTATAATATTCCAAATAAAGAATTGAAAGAAAGAATCAATCATCTTTTGGAAGGTTTATACTTAGTTGATCATAAGAAGAAGCTGGCATCTAAGCTATCTGGTGGTATGCAAAGGCGATTAAACCTTGCAATGGGTATGGTTCATAATCCTCGAATTTTGTTACTAGATGAAGTATTTGTTGGATTAGATCCACAAACACGAAATTATCTTTATGATTACCTAAGAGATTTTGCTTCTAAGGAAAATAAAACAATTATTATTACGAGTCATCTTATGGAAATAGTCGATGCATTATCTGATAGAGTAGGTATTCTTGACCTAGGAAAAATGTTAGCTGTTGATACTCCTGAAAATCTTAAGAACACTTATGGAAAGGGAGATATTCTTGAACTGGAAATTGACAAAGAATTTACTGAAGATTTAATCAGCAAGGTTGAGAAATCTGAAAAAGATCTGGAAGTTGAAAAGAAAGATCAGATAATCATAGTCAATACTTTAAATGCAATATCTAAGATTCCTGAAATTCTAAATACAATTGAAAATGAAGGTTTTTCAGTGCTTGACGTAAAGATAGCCAAACAATCCCTAGAGACTGTTTTCATAAGTCTTACAGGTAAGGAGTTAAGGGTGTGATGAAAATGGAAGAAGAAAATAAGAAACAAAATAAATTTGGTACTTTCGCTAAAAATCTAGGATTTGAATTTAGAACTACTTTTGCATTAGGTCTCAAATACATCAAAGAGATTTTTCGTTCGAAGCTCTTTCTAATAATTGCTATTGGCTTACCTACTATACTTATGGTTTTTATGGGAATAGCCTTTGGAGGATCTATATCTTCAATTGAATCATACAATGTTTTAGTAATTAATGAAGATAATGGATTTATTAATGGTACTACAACTTACATGTTTGGCGAGGATCTAATTAGTACATTAGAATTAGTAACTTATCCAATTGAAGAAGGAGAGCTTCCAGTACAGATTTTCTATGTTTATGAAACAGAAGAATACAATCAATCAACAGAGGATTTTCTCATATATGAGGAACATGGTCTGCACTTTACGATTATAATACCTGAAAATTTCAGTGAAGTGATTTTCAACTTTGATAATGAAGTTAAACTTACAATTGTGGGAGATCCAACTATGGGAACTTATCATAGCGCAGTTTCAGAATTCACAACAATCTATAACGAGTTTGTAGATAATACTAGAGCAGGTTTAGGAGATGTAACTGGAGAGAGCTCATTTGTAGAGAACTTCATTGGAATTGTAGGAAATACAACTGTTTTTGATATGATGGTACCAGGTATAATAATTATTGGGATTGTGTTGAATATAGTCTT
>JAEOTE010000037.1 GCA_016839945.1 Candidatus Heimdallarchaeota archaeon
ATATCAAAAATCCCCTTTAGAGCGAGGACAATTTAGTTTTTATCTTGCGCATGGGTGTTAAAATGTCTAAGAAAAAGGATAAAACAGATACTAATAGTCGTTGGATTTTAATAAATTCTATGTTTGACGAACTTGGAAAGGTTCGACAGCATCTAGATTCTTTTAATGATTTCATCGGAAAGGGATTACAGTCAGTAATCAAAGAAATCAAAGTAATAGAGCCTGAAGATTCTGAATTTTATGTTAAATTGGAGAGAGTTGAAGTTGAAGAACCAACAGTTCGCGAGGCTGATGGTTCTCAAAGTACAATTTACCCAATGGAAGCAAGAATCCGTAATCTAACTTATGCTTCCAGATTAAATCTATTCATGACACCTATTCGTCGTGACGTAGAAAATAATGTTGAGATACCTTTGGAAACAATAAGTGTATTCATTGGTTATCTTCCTATTATGCTCCATTCAAAAGGATGTCAACTATACAACAGAAATGCTGAACAACTGATTAAACTTGGAGAAGATCCAAACGATCCTGGTGGTTATTTTCTTGTAAATGGTAGTGAACGTGTTATTGTTACTCAAGAAGATTTGGCACCAAACAGAATTCTTATTGAAAAACTTAGCAGCAAAGGAAATGTAACAAGCGAAGCTAAAGTTTTTAGTGTTATTCATGGATTTAGAGCGCCAGTAACAGTAGAACATACAAATGATGGACAACTACGTGTAAGTTTTCCAAGTATGCCAAGAAAGATATCTCTTATTTTGCTCATGCGTGCGTTAGGTATTGATAGAGACGATATGATAGCTATGGCTATAAGTCCTACACCCAAATTAAGAACAAGAGTGATGTCCATTCTAATGAGAGAATCCTCAGAAATAGATTCTACTGAAGAAGCACTGGATTACATCGGAAAAAGGGTTGCTGTTGGTCAAACAAAAGAGTACCGAATAAACAGAGCAATGCAAGTTTTAGACAAATACTTGTTACCACATCTTGGGAATGATGAAAATTCCCGATTGAAAAAAGCATTTTTCTTAGCTCGAATGGCTCAAAGATTATTGGAGCTAGAAGCAGGAATCAGAAATGAAGATGATAAAGATCATTATGCAAATAAACGATTAAAGTTAGCTGGTGATCTCTTATTAATGCTTTACAGAGTTGCTTTCCATGCTTTATGTAGAGATATTAAGTATCAACTAGAAAGAGTTACAGTTAGAGGACGTAAACCAAATCTCAAGACTGCTGTTCGTGCTGATCTCATTACAGAGAGATTAAGACATGCATTAGCTACTGGAAACTGGACTGGAGGCAAATCTGGAGTTAGCCAGCTTTTAGATAGAACAAATTATATGTCTGCCTTAAGTCACCTTCGTAGAGTTGTAAGTCCTCTAAGTAGGAGTCAACCTCATTTTGAAGCAAGAGATTTGCATCCTACACATTTTGGTAAGATTTGTCCTAATGAAACTCCAGAAGGACCTAATTGTGGTTTAGTAAAGAATTTGGCTCTTCAAGCCTATATTAGTGTAGGGTTGGACAGCAAAGAAGTTGAGAAAAAATTAGTTGATGATTTGAAGCTTAATAAAATCGAACCAAAAGATTTGTCAGAACCAAGTTCACCTTTAACAAAACTTGTTGCTGATCCAAATTACTACAAAGTTTTTCTTAATGGCAGTTTTCTTGGTGTCGTAGAAAACGGGAAAGAATTTAATCAAAAACTAATAGAAAAGAGGCGCGTAGGAGATGTTCACCATGAAGTTAATGTTGCATGTCATGAAGATACTAAAGAAGTTATGATAAATTGTGATGCAGGAAGAGTACGACGTCCCTTGATTATTGTAAAAGAAGGTGTAGTACAACTTTCCAAAGAAATGCATACTTGGATAAAGAATGGCAAGTGGTCTTGGTCTGATCTTCTAAGAAATCAAGTGATAGAATATGTTGATGCGGAAGAAGAAGAAAATCTCTTCATTGCAATTGATGAAGATAAAGTTGAATCTGATTCTACTCATATGGAAATCACACCAAGCACTATTTTAGGAATTTGTGCATCTCTAATTCCGTATCCAGAACATAATCGTTCTGATCGTAATGTTTACGAAGCAGGAATGGCAAAACAAGCTTTAGGAATATTTGCAGCTAACTTCCGTAATCGAATGGATACAAGAGCACATATTCTTCATTATCCCCAAAAACCTCTAGTTAAAACTCATGGAATGGATGCAATACAATTTGAGAGTAGACCCGCTGGTCAGAACTTTATTGTTGCTATTTTATCCTATGAGGGGTACAACATGGAGGATGCTTTACTAATAAACAAAGCTGCGATTGAGAGAGGTTTGGGTCGTAGCACCTTTTATCGAACATATGATGCAGAGGAAAGAAAGTATCCAAATGGACAAGAAGATACTTTTGAAATTCCAGACGATACTGTAAGAGGATACAAAGATGAATCCCAATATGTTCATCTTGGAGAAGATGGAATTATTGAACCTGAAATCGCAGTAGATGGTAGTAGAGGAGAAGTTCTAATAGGACGAACAAGTCCTCCAAGGTTCTTAGAAGAATACACTGAATTTGATGTTCCACCACAAAATAGAAGGGAAACAAGCAAAGCAATGAGACATGGAGAAAAAGGAATTTCTGATATGGTTGTTCTTACTGATACAAATGAAGGTAATAGATTAGTAAAAGTTAGAGTAAGATCAGAAAGAGTCCCCGAAATAGGAGACAAATTTGCGTCTAGACATGGACAAAAAGGTGTTATTGGTTTAATAATACCACAAGAAGATATGCCTTTTACAGAATCAGGTATTGTTCCAGACATAATAATTAATCCACATGCTGTTCCATCAAGAATGACTATAGGAATGTTAATGGAATTACTAGCTGGTAAAGCTTCAGCTCAAGGAGGTAAAGCTATTTACGGAACAGCTTTTAGTAAAACAAAATTAACTGATTTACATCTTGCATTAAAAGAAGCAGGTATGCACCCATATGGCAGAGAAGTAATGTATGATGGTAAAACAGGTAAAAGACTTGAGGGTAATATCTTTGTAGGAGCACAGTTTTATCAAAAACTACATCATTTAGTACAAGACAAAATTCATGCACGTGCAAGAGGTCCAATTCAGATGCTAACTAGACAACCAACAGAAGGAAGAGCAAGAGAAGGTGGTTTGAGATTTGGTGAGATGGAAAGAGACTGTCTTATAGGTCATGGTACATCAATTCTTCTAAAAGAAAGGTTGCTAGATGAATCAGATAAAACAGAAGCGCTTATTTGTTCCGAATGTGGATTCTTAGCAATGTACGATCGCAATCGTGATCGATATCATTGTCCCGTATGCAAAGAGGAAACTACTGTTGCAAAAGTTATTATAAGTTACGCCTTTAAACTACTATTACAAGAACTAATGAGTTTGGGGATTGCTCCTCACATAGAACTGGAAGATATAGCTTAAAGAAGACATCTTGATATTAAATTCTTGATTCCAAGATTTTTTCATACTCAATTTCAGAGAGTTCTCTAGAATCATAGAGTTTTAACCTTTCTCCAATTATTTTAGCTAAAAGATGATAACAAATTGATTTCTCTTCCCTACCCAGTACTCTGATTTGAAAATCTGTGCATTCACAGAAAGTTGAGTTGATTATGATATAGTTTTTGCTCTTGCCCTCAACTTCCCAAAAAAACAAATCTTTGTTTAGAAGTAATTTGTGAAGTCTTTTTTCTTTAAGGATTTTTACCGCTTTTTCTCCCCTTAAGCCAAAATATGCAAGAATTTCATTTTCTGTAATTTCTGATAATCCTTCTTCCTTTTCAATTAGTTTCATAAGTTTTTCGAGCTTTTGTTCATCTTCTGTAGAGGGATTATTCATTTTCATCTAATCTTTTGTTTATATGAAATTGAGAAAAGGCTTCAGAGTATAAATATATTTTCTCTTACTTATTGTTTTATCATTACATCTGCTAAATCAAATTGTCTGAGTACTAGTCTCTTGATTTTGTTAATGTTCTTTCCATTTCTTCCAATAGCTCTCCCTTTGTCTTTGTTATCTACTTCAATAGTTGCAGTTTTACCATTTTTTCTTTCCAAAAAGCTAATTTCTTTGATTACAATTGGAAGAAAACAATTTCGAATAAATTTAGCAGGATCTGATGAATGTTCTATTACAGCAGCTTCTTTTGCAATTAGTTCTTGGAGTTTTTTGATATTTATTCCTCTTTTACCGATAGCAAGGCCTGCTTGTCCCTCAGAGACAACAAAAACTACTTTGTTATCTTCTTCATCTACAATGCAGTCTTTTATTGTAACATTGACAATTCCTTGAAAAATTGTGATATATTGCATTTCCGTTTGTGATAGTTTAACTGCTGGCATTTTACATCCATCTTATTAGCAATTAGCTTATTTAGTTTTGTTATTTATAATATTACTATATCATAGATTTACTGTAAGAAAGTCCTTTTTTTCATTTTACCTTTGTATAAAATAATATTTAAACGTATTTGGAGTGTTTCAAGCATGTGATATATCTCCATCCTACTTCTTTTTCATAGCTTTTAGTATGTCACTATCTCCCATTTCATGAAGAGTTAAAACTGCTACAAAATGAGGTCTCCCACAAACCGCTCCTAGATCATATGAAGAACTTGGAAATTCTAATACAGGAATCTCTGATAAATTTGCATAACGATAAACATCATCTTTTATATTTTGAGGTGTGTTTTTTGCCACTATAACGAGCTTTGCTTGCTTATTAAGCAAGGATTTCATGGCTAATTCAGTTCCATAGGATACTTTTCCAGTATCTACTGCTATTCTTATACTTCTGTTCAAATCCATTGGTTGTCACCAATCGCTTACTTGGACTGTTTTCTTACACTAAATTCTTAAATTTTTTCACTCAAGAGTTTTCTTTTGTGTTATAAGAATTAATTATATTTCAAAAGCTCCTGTAAATAGTGCATCCCAAGCTTTACTCCAACGATCTGGGTGTGCCACATCAATCCAAAAAGCAGTTTTAGGGCAAATATACGCTTTTAATTTCTTGTCTTTTATTAGTAAGGGAATAATATCATTCGAAATGGATTTCCCCTCTGATTCATTCAAGTAATCAAAAATTGCAGGTTCAAAAACATAAATTCCTGTGTCAATATATCCACTTTGTTGGGATTTTGTAGGTGTTTCTTCAAATTTTACAACTTGATAACCAGTTAAATCATCAACATAAAAGACACCATAATCCGAAAAAACCGCTTTATCACTTTCTTTTCCCATTGATAAATAATAATCATTTACACTTACACCACAAATAGTTGCAATAGATTCTTTCTTATGGCCCTTATGAAAGTCTATTATGCTTTCCAGTTTTATATCAGTTAAAATGTCTGAATTCATGACAATAAATGTTCCAGTAACAAGGTTTCTAGCATTATAGATAGCTCCTGCTGTATCAAGATTTGATGATTCACTTACATAACTAATATCCAATCCGTTCCAATTTTGACCAAAGTGTTTCATTACTCTATTTCCTAGCTTTCCAATCAGTAGAACAACATCAGTAATTCCACTTTTTGCAATTAACTCCAAATTATATTCAAGCAATGGTTTATAGCCTACTGGAATCATTGCTTTGGGGATAGATTCGGTTAAAGGTTTTAATCTTGCTCCCTCTCCTCCAGCAAGAATAAGGGCTTTTATTTTTCGAAGCTCAAATTCTTTCTCAATGATTTTAATTAGAAAATCCTTTATAGATCCAGATCCTTTTTTCTCTCTTAGTGCATCCCAAATTCTTTCAGGAAATTCCACTGTAAATTTATGTACCATAATTATCACACTTAATTATACGTATTTTATCAACATAATTATATGTATTATATTCTAGATTGGTTCTTTTATTTGTTTTTGTTTCTGTAGTAACGTTATAAAGAATCAATTCAATGAAACCAATAACCTTTTTAAAATTCTGCAATAATGGGTTGTTAGTTTCGCGAATTATAGGTGAAAATGCTGTCTAATAGAATATCTACAACAAAACATGCAATGGAAAGACAAAAAAGAAAACAGGAAATAGCTGAAAAATACAATTTTTCACTTGACCAAATTCTTGATTTAAGTACAGGTGACAATCTTTTCATTCCTCCTTCTATGATTCAAAAAACTCTAATAAAAGAAATCCAAGCAATTGATTTGCGTGAAAGTTACCCTATAGATTATTATTCGATTATTGAGGAAATTTCCCGATTTGTGGGAGTTCAGACCTCACATATTTATCCAGGTTTAACCCATGGTCAGCTTATTCAACGATTAGTCTCAGTTATCACTAAAGTTGAAGATACAGTTTTATTACTTAATCCAGATAAGGGGATATATTACCAAATAGCAACTAATAATAAATTGAACATTCAGACTGTAGATTTAACAGATAATTTTGAACTGGATTTTGAAGCGCTATTACTGAAAATTAAAGAAATTAAACCAAAAGCAATCATTTTTTCTTCTCCGCATTATCCAACAGCTAATCAATTTCAAGAAAATGAGATCTTAACTCTTGCTAAAGAAATAGAAACACAAATCATCATAGATGAATCATATGTTGAATTTGGAAAATACACACTTTCTAATCAAGTTCAATTCTTCGATAATTTATCAGTAGTTAGATCTTTTTCCAAAGCATGGGGATTAGGAGCAATTTCGTGCGGATATGTTGTATCCAACCCAGAGCTAATTAATAATTTGAAAGAAAATTTTCTAATTGAAGAGATTCCTCCAATTCATCTCTTAGCTACAAATTATGTCTTGAGAACGCCCTACAAATTCTTTGAACTAATTAATAGTTTCATTACCGAAAGAAAAAGAGTAATTGAGCACTTGAGAATGTTGAAAGGGTTGAAGATATATAGAAGTGATACAAATTTTCTTTTTATTAAATTCAAACAAGATGTAAAAGAATTATATAATCAGCTGTGTAGTAAAGGGATAATTATACAAACTTTTGAGAAATATAGGCAATTTAAAGACAGAGAAAAATATTTCTTAGTTACTTTGGGGGATGTAAGTATAAATGATCGCTTTATTCTAGCTATCATCGAGCTTCTGGAATCTATTTTGTAGAAATTCTTTCTTGATTTATTATCTGAACTTTACATAATAACGTTTTAGAGGACTTCCACATTCTGTACAGTTAGTTCTTTTTGCTTCAAATTTTGTGTTGCATACATTACATTTCCAGAAGTATTGACGTTTGCTTTTTATTTTGAAAAACTGGGATTTAACTGGAATTTGCAGAAAAGCACATAAATTTTGAATTGCATTATCATCACTTAAAATAACAGAATTAGGATAGTCTAAGGCTAATGCTATGACCTGTATATCTGTTATTGATAAAGAATCTAAATCCCCTGATTCGGATGCTTTAATTCTTATTTCAGAAAGAGCATCATTAGAGGGTGTATCGAAAATAGTCTTTTCGCTTCCTTCTATCAATTGAAAAATGGTTTGAGCTTTATGAGATTTTATTTCTTCTTTGAGTCCTTCTGGTAAAAGTAAAAACTCATTTATTGCCAAATTTTCTTCAATAGAAGAAAAATGTATAATTGCTGTTGTGTCAACAATCAAATACATCTTATCATTCTGATTATTTATCTTCATTAAGATCATCAAAATTAAATTTGAGTAACTTTTCTCTTACACGTTCTATGTAATTATCTGAAAATCTTATGAAATTAATTTTATCTTTTGATTCAGATACAGAAATGGATTCTTTGTATCCTAAGCTATAATAGGATTTACCATCAATAACAACTTTTCCAGCTCTATATTTGCTTAGATTTTTGATTTTTATTTCTTTATCTGAAGGTATGACTATTGGTACTATTTTCTTAGAAAAAGGGCATACTGGCACAAGTATGACTGCATTAATATTGGGCATGAGTAAGGAACCTCCTGCTGATAAAGAATGTGCACTTGAACCTGTACAACTCGCTACAAGTAATCCGTCACCGTACAAGGTGTAGAAATATTGACCATCAACATATACTTTTAGCAATAGATTTTGCCCTACATTATCTGAAGCTACAAGTACATCGTTAACAGCTGAAAAGTTTGGATAATTTTCAGAGTATATTGATATTGTATTATGTTCTTCAATGAAATATTCTTGTTTTTCAATTTTATTTATGGCTTCTTCAAATTCTTCAGGAACTATTTCAGATAGAAAACCAACTCTTCCACAGTTAATGCCTAAAATTGGAGTATTTTTCCAGCTCGCGAAAGTTTTCAGAATTGTTCCATCTCCCCCAAAAACCATAATAAGATCTATTTTATCATCTTTACAAGCTTTGTATTCATCATCGATTTTCTTAGCTAAGAAGCTATCAAGAAGCACTTTATATCCTTTCTTTTTCAATTTACTAAAAGCATCTATTGCAAATTTCTTTGAATCAGCCTTTTTTGAACTTGTAATTAATATACATGATTCTTTGGATATCAAATGCATCTTATGATATGAGAAAGATTCAAATTTAAAAAAGTTAGGTATTGACTTTATTTTTTTCTCAATTTAGCAATAAAATATCCTAAAGTATTATCCATTCCGGGTAAGAACCTTTGAAATGGGGAATCATATTTCTCATGAATAGATCCCATTTTTGATAATTTATATTGTTGTTCTAAAATTCTGAAATTGTAATTTTCTGCGAATTTGCTTATAATCTCCTCATTTTCTTCTTTAGTGATTGTACATGTAGAATATACAATTGTCCCTCCTGGTTTAAGTAAACTATTGCAAGCATAGATTATTGCTTTTTGATATTTTGACAAATCCTTTATTCTTTTAATAGATGTATTAAAAACCAAACGTGGTCTTAATCCCAATGAAGAACAAGGGGGATCAATTAATATCTTATCAAATTTAACTGTCCAAGTGTCGCTAAAATCTATTATATTACCAATTTTGATTGATATGTTCTTAATTTTGAATTGTTCAATTCTATTTCTTAATTTTTGTATTCTTTTTTTAGACCTGTCCACTGCTATTATCTTTGACTTATTTCCCAATAGCTCACTTAGATGTAAGGTTTTGTTTCCAGGAGCTGCACAACAATCCAGAATTGTTTCGTTAGATTTTGGCTCTAAGTTCATTGAAGTAAGAAAAGCAGGAACACTTTGAAAAAATACAGGATAATCCTTTAATCCAGATTGTTCTAAACTTGGAACTCTATATGGAGATGCTAGGTTTTTTGCAGCTACTCCATGCTTCTTATTCAGCATTTCATGATGACTCATTAACGCTTTAGCTTTAGCAACGGCTATTCCTTGTTGATTTACTATTTGAACAAAATCATTTTTTTTAACTCTATTTGCTCGTTTAACGCCTGGCACGAAAACATCTGCCCCTTGATAAACCATTTCAGCAGCTTGATTATCCACGATTATTTCTTTGAGATGCTCTGTTGATTTCAGTTTAAATTTCCCTTTAGGGGTACAAATGATCAAATTAGGAAAAATGTCATGTACTTTAGCACTAAAGTTATTTTTATGTAACAAATCCAAGATTTTATCGGCTATTGATACTTCTTGGTAAATATGTAAACTATAATCTTCTGTAGGAGTTATAATTTTCTGAAGAAAATTTCGACTTCGCTTTTTTCCTAATAATTCCAATAAATATTTCTTCATTTCTTCTGAAATAAGTGGTAACTTGGAAGCCATATTTCAACCAATCACAGAAATTACTTTATGAGATCATAAAAAGTGACATCATTACTTTCGGTGTTTAATATTGCAATTGTTGCTTCGCCATATAAATCTCCAAAGGTTTCACCAGGATTTATTAAAACAGTCTTTCCTTCTTGCAAGGTTTCCTTATGATGAGTATGTCCTATAATTACGTAATCATATTCTTGGGAATGTAGTAGTGCGTTTGTAATAATCTCGTTTGTTCCATGATAAAGTGCAAATTTCTTGCCACCAAGTTCAATTTCACCTAATTCATCGAAAAAAATACCAATATCTTCTATTAGTTTCTTTATAAATTGAACATCGCCAAGATTATTACCTGAACAGAGATAAAACCTATTCTTAAAGTCAGCAAACAGAGGTATGCAGAAAGGTGAGACCAAATCTCCAGCATGCATAATTACTTCTACATTATCTTCTTTGAAAATCTGAACAGCTTTTTTGATATTTTGGATATTATCGTGTGAATCACTCATTATACCTATTTTCATTTCAAATAGATATTTCCTATTATGTTAAAATATTTTTGTTTCAAAATGGTGCGGGGAGGGAGATTCGAACTCCCGGACCACTAAGGACTAGAACCTGAATCTAGCGCCGTTTTGGTAAGTATGCTTCTGCATCACTTTTGACCACTTGGCTATCCCCGCTTTTTATTCGAATAGTCAAAAATTTTTTTCTAATAAGATATATAAACCATTGTATCTTTTGTTTTTTACTAATTAATGAACCAGTGGTAATATGAGTTTTCGTGATTATCTCAACTCATTGAAGTCTTCATCTCTTCTAGTAGAAATCAATGAAGAAGTAAGTTTGGAGGGGGAAGTTACAGAGCATCTTCAAGCTCATGATGGGAAGGCAGTTATATTCAACAATATTATAGAATCGCAATTTCCTTTAGTTGGTAACCTCCTTTCTTCAAGAGAACAGCTCAAATTCATTCTGAATGGAGATAAGAAATTTCATGATAGTTTTAGAGATTCTTTATTAAATCCGCTTAATCCAGAGGTTTGTAATCAAAGCTTAACCTTTGAAAACGCTTTTTCAAGTAATTTGTTAAGCTTACCAATTCCCAAGTTTTTCGAACAAGAAGGAGGAAGATACCTAACTTCTGGAATCATCTTTTCAAATTTTCCGGGGACTGATAACCCTAATTTAAGTATTCACAGAATGATGATAATCGATAACCAAAGAGGTGCAATAAGGTTAGTTCCTAGAGATCTTCATAATATTTTCAATTATAATTGCGAAAAAGGAGAAGATACTCCGATTGCAATTGTGGTTGGTTATCATCCTGCATTAGCTTTGGCTGCTTCTTCTCCTTTAATAAAAGGTGAAACTGAACTAAATATTGCTAATAGTCTTTTGAGAGGAAGTCTAGAAGTTGTAAGAACCCCCAAATATGGTATAAAAGTTCCAACTGATGTAGAATTTGTTCTAGAAGGAAAAATACTTGCCGATCAATTCATTGTTGAAGGACCTTACGTTGATATTACTGGTACTTTAGATGAGATGAGAAAACAGCCCATTGTTGAAATTGAACAGATTTATCACCGAAACAATCCTATTTTTCAAACAATCTTGGCTGCCCATAATGAGCATTATATTCTTATGGGATTCCCTCGAGAAGTAAAGATCTATAGTAAAGTAGCTTCAGTCATTCCTGAGGTTCATGATGTTTATTTAACTCCAGAAGGATCAGGTTGGTTAAGTGCCATTATTTCTATTTCAACAGAAAAAAAGGATGGTGCAAAACTTGCAGCAAAAGCAGCTTTTGAAGCCCATCCTTCACTAAAATGGTGCACTATCGTTGATGAGGATATTGATGTTTGGAATAGAGAGGAAGTTGAGTGGGCAAGGATAACAAGGGCGGGGGAAGGGGACATAGAAATAATAAATAAGGTTAGGGGGTCAAGCCTAGATCCATCAAAAAATCTAGACGATAAAACATCAATAAGAGTAATAATTGATGCAACAAAGAAAAAAGACAGAGATCAGGGGGGATATGAAAAAGTAATGTGAAGAAAGGGAGACATTTATCAAAGTCATTTTTTAGAGAGATTTAAAAAAATATTTAAAGAAAAACTGAAGATATTCCTTAGAGGTTAAAAAATGAATTTGATGAATGAGTTAAATAACTCTGATTTTGAAGTTGCTGACATGCTCCTAAGAGAACTAAAACGTCAGGAAGAAGGAATAGAATTGATTCCTTCAGAAAATTATACATCTAGAGCTGTTCTTCAAGCCATGGGTAGTGTTTTTACAAATAAATATTCAGAAGGCTATCCGAAAAAAAGGTATTATGGAGGAAATGAAATTGTTGATGAAGTTGAGATTCTTGCAATTGAAAGAGCAAAAGAGCTTTTTGATTGCGAACATGTAAATGTTCAACCCTATTCAGGGTCTCCTGCTAATCAAGCAGTCTTTTTTGCTTTACTAACCCTTAAAGATAAATTTTTAGGATTTAATCTGACTTCTGGTGGTCATCTCACTCATGGTAGTCATGTAAATTTCTCAGGAAAGAACTATGCCTGTGTTAGCTATGATGTTGATGAGAAAACAGAAATGCTCGATATGGATTCCATCCACAAATTAGCAGTTCAAGAAAAGCCTAAAATGATTATATCAGGTTTGACTGCATATCCCCGAAAAATTGATTTTAAGGCATTCCAAGAAATTGCAGAAGAAGTTGACGCCTACCAATTAGCAGATATTTCTCATATATCTGGATTAGTAGTTGGTGGTGTGCATCAGAGTCCTATACCACATGCAGATGTAGTTACAACAACAACTCACAAGACTCTAAGGGGTCCTAGAGGTGCAATCATTATGAGTAAAACTGAGGACAGGTTACATGATATCCATCATCCTAATTCAAAGAAAAATCTTGCACAACTGATAGATTCTGCTGTATTTCCAGGATTACAAGGAGGACCTCATGATCATGTAAATGCAGCTAAAGCAGTAGCATTTGGGGAAGCTCTTAAACCAGAATTCAAAGATTACGCTAAACAAGTTGTTAAAAATGCCAAGGTTTTAGCCGATGAACTGATGTCACTTGGAATAAAATTAGTGACAAATGGAACAGATAATCATTTGATTCTTATAGATCTTCGTCCCGAGGACCTAATTGGAAAAGGTGGTATTATTCAAGAAGCATTAGATGATGCAGGAATAACACTAAACAAAAACACAGTCCCATATGAACCCTCTAGTCCATTTAATCCATCAGGACTCAGATTAGGAACTCCTGCTATTACAACTAGAGGTATGAAAGAATCTGAAATGAAGGTTATCGCAGAAGGTTTGACAAAAGTCATAAAGTCCAAGGGTGACCCATCAGTAAGTGCTGAGATTAAAAAAAGCATTTTAGAATTAACAAAACAATTCCCATTATATCCAGGATTATCAATTCTGAAATAACAACACTTGCTTTTTTACTCTCTCTTTTTTCTATTTTGGAAGTTTTTCTTCAATTTTTTGCATTATTTTCAGTAAAAAATCAGTTTCTGTTTCTTCAAGACTCAAGGATATTAACACTAACTTTTGCAATTTTATTGCTAATCTTTCACCCATCATTCTTACAAAATTTTCATTCTTTGATCCTGTTATATAAAGAGTAGAAGCTGGCACAATAGAAGTTCCAGGAATCGAAACGCCAAAAGTACCTATTCTTGGTTTTTCTTCAAAAATATAAATTGAAAAAGCGTTTTCAAATGAAATCATAATTGTTCCAAAATTTCTTTCATCTATCTCAAAAGTTATTGTTTCTGTAACTGCATCCATTAATTTATGTTAACAATTTTGCTTATTAATTCTATCTCCAGATACTTGGTTGCTTTGTTCTTTATATGCAAAATCCTTTTTCTCCAATTGTTTCATAATTCGCATAATATTCTCTCAAACAATTTAGTTGCTCGTGACTCCTCTTTATATTTTTGAGTTCAAATGCTAGAAGTAAATTACTCGCTAGCATACATACAGTTGCTGGACCACTTCCTCCCGGAACCGGTGAAATATAGCTTGCTGTTTTCTGAAGGTCATCAAAATCTACATCACCTATTAGTTTACCATCCTCAAAGTTTACTCCAACATCAACCACTACTGCAGATTCCTTAATCATCCCCTCTCTTATTAGATGAGGATGTCCTACAGCAGCTATCAAAATATCAGCTTGTTTAGTATATTCTTCAAGTGGTTTTGTTCGAGAGTGACACATTGTAACTGTTGCATTTTCTTTGAGAAGTAGATGAGAAACAGGTTTTCCAACAATCATACTTCTTCCAACCACAACTACATGTTTTCCCTCTAATGGTATTTTATAGTATTTTAGTAAAGCTAGAATTCCTAAAGCAGTTGCTGGAACTAGGTTTGGAATCGCTTTAGCCCAAGCATAGACATTGTTTGGTGATAAACCTTCCACATCTTTACTCGGTAAAATAGTCTCAATTATTGTATCTGAATCTATGTGTGAAGGTAGTGGCATTTGAACTAATATTCCATCGATAGAATCATCTTCATTTTGTTTCTCAATAAACTTGATTAATTCTTTTTCATATGTATTTTCAGGAAGACGAAAAACTTCAGATTCAACGCAAAGATTTGAAAAGAATTTTTCTTTCAGTTTAATATAAGATTCAGACGCAGGATTACTACCAATAAGTATTGTTGATAATTTTGGTAGTTTATTGTAATTTTGCAAAAAGAATTCACAACGTGGTTTTAGAATTTTTTCCAAATAATCGTTTGCAAATTGTCTACCGTCTATTATTTTAGATGTCAACCTAATCACTTCTTTATTCTTTATTTTTTTAATCTGTTTAATAAATTCTGAGTAGTAACAAAATTAGGATTAGTTATTTTACTCATAATATGTTTAGCAGATATTAACACTTCTTTAAACTAGTAAATATTATAGGTTTGTAATCAAAAGGTTTTTATCAATTAGATAAGGAAAAGGATTAAGATTACTACGCTAGTGTAGGTTAGAGTAGAGATTCAATGTTTTTGGAGTTAAAAAATGAGCTCGG
>JAEOTE010000038.1 GCA_016839945.1 Candidatus Heimdallarchaeota archaeon
GTAAAACGTTGAAACGGTTTGAATAGTAACAAGAATTTCGAAGCCAATGAAATCACCGGTCTGATTTTAAACTCATACATGTAGTTCTATTTATAAGTATTATTTTGCAATACTGTCATAAATAATATAAGATTTTAATTAATTTTATAAAATAAATAAAAAAAAGAGAAAATTTATTTGTTTATTGTTACTTTTCCACCAGCTTCTTTTATTTTCTCAATTGCTCTCTCACTTGCTTCTTTTATAGTGATTTTGAGAGGCACATTTACGTCTCCTTGAGCTAATAGTTTTTCGTAACCTAATTCTGTTAAATTAATTTCAAGTAAATTCCCTTTTTGAACAGCGTTTCCTTCTTTTAAAAGTGTTGGAACCATTGCTTCAAGGTGAGATATGTTAACTACTTTCTTAACTTGCGGTATCCTTTGAGGGCGTTTAAATCCTCTTTTTCCCAATGGAGGTTGTATTCCAATAACTGTTTGTATCCAGTGATGAGTTTTTCGTCCTGCTTGTCCAACTCCACCTCTCATTCCACTTTTTCTATGAGCTCTTGTTTTACCCCATCCATGAGATCTTGAACCTCGGTATTTTCTTCTTTTCTTTTTTGTTCTTAAAGTCATATTATCATGCCATCCTTACTATCAGCTCATTAATAGCTTCTCCTCTGTAACCTACATCTCCTCCTTCAGCAAAACCTTTCTTTATTGCTCTAAATCCTTTCCTCGCAGGATGTAGACGGAAGAATTTTTTCATATTAGGGATTTCTTTTAGAGATAGCTCCCCTTTATGTAAAGCTTTAGCTAAGGAAGTTATGGTTGGGTAATCTGTGTTTTCCTTCACATACTTATCAGTTATACTAATTCTTCCTCTAAGTTCACCTCTTTTCCTAAGAACATGTTCTAATACCTTCGGGTTTATCTCTCCCCAAGTAATAAAATTTCTAGCTTTATTTAGCATTCCTAGATTAGATGGTGTGTTAGACATTAAAGTCATATAGTTTGTTCTTCTAACATTCAGTAAATCTAGAGTTTCTTGTACTTTGAAGTGAACGTTAACTGTCCCTCTTAAACGAATAACAGCAAGTAAAGTTGTTTTTTCTTGTTCTTGACTCAATATTATCACCTGTTTTATCTTGTCCAATCATAAGGAGCCATTATTGAGTATGTGTTCTTCAATGCTTCAAATGTTGCTTTAGCAAAGTTTGATGTGGTTCTGGTTTCACCAAAAGTTTTACTCCAAACATCAGCAATTCCTGCTAGTTCTAGTACAGTTTTTGCTGTATTCCCAACAACTAATCCTAAACCTCGAGGTGCAGGATAGAGGATAACTTCTGTTGAACCAACTTTACCAGTAACTTTGTAGGGAACTGTGTGTGGAGTACCACAAGAACATTCCCATGATCCACACCCGCTTCTAATTGGTCTAATATTGAGTTTAGCATTAGTCATCGCTTTCTTAATAGCTGGTCCTATCTCTTTTAATTTAGCTTCACCTACTCCAACATATCCCTTCTTGTTTCCAACAACGACAGTTGCACGAAACTTACGCTTTCTTCCTGCATCTGTTTGTCTTTGTACTAGACTAATGTCTACAACATCATCTTCAAGAGTGTCTCCAAAAAGCAAATCTACAATTTCTGGTTCAGCCAGAGGTAATCCCTGTTGAAAGAGTTCATCTATTGTAGTTATTCTGCCTTCTTTTACTAACCTACCTACGTGTGTTCGAGGTTTCCATTCCTCCAAATCTAAATACATATTACTGCTCATCTTCATCTTACTCCGTAGTATCTATTTTTGCTTTTGTTTCCTTGAATATGTTAGGTATATCTTCAGGTTTAACATTTACTTCAATATATTTTGAGAAATGTTTGTTGTATTTTTCTTTATCTTCTTTTGCTAAAATCTTAGCATACGATTTAATGTGTTCTCCCTTGATTCTATCTTCAGAAGGCAACATTTTTTCATTACATGGAATTTCAACTCCAGCATCAACAACACCTTTTAGTGTGGCAAATATTTTAGTTCCTGGATTTGGTGTATGAATACCTATATCCAAAATGGCTTCTTTTATTTTCAACTTCAAAGCTCTTTTTCCAGCAAGATAACCTGTTAGGTATGCGGCTGGAAGATTTGATGTTGTTATTTGCCATCCATATTTTTTCAAATCTGAAGATCTTGTTTGGGTAAAAGTTCTGTCACCGCCTACTTTTGACTCAACAAATTGTACTAAAACCTGTTTGTTCGAAGGTCTTGCAACAAATCTTATTTTACCTGATTTTAAGAGGCGCTTTCGTTGTTGATAGTCTGTCTTCATTTCTCTGCGTCTTCTAAAGGGGACTCTATATAAAGGTCCAAATCTTCTTTTCTTTTGTTGTAAACTCCTTTTTTTCCTAATAGCTCTTTTTCCTCGTCTTGTAGACATCTTCTCACCTCATTACAATTCCGGAAGACGTTTCTTTGCTAAACCATGCTCAGCAATATAATTCCGTAAATAGCGAACGGATCTGAAAAGACCACCTTTAGATTGGAGATACAATTTACGATAGTTCAAGGTATCTATGTATCCTTCATCTCTTAATTGTTTCAGAAACTTTCTTTGTGCTCTAATTTTATTTATCCACCTTTTTTTACTAGAAAGACGAGAGTACTTTGGTCCTTTACGACTTCCAGGACCAATTCTTTGTCCTCTTTTCTTTTTAGCGGCAACTGCTCGAGCACGTCCTCTACTAACACCTTGAATCTTTCTTTTTCTTATGTCTCCATCATCAATATGGCGTCTAACATCTTCTCTGGTTATTGCTAGAGAAAGATCGCTTAAACTATCAGGATCAATTTTAACTCTATTAACGCCAACTTTCATGATTTTAGCTGCTATTCTTCTTTGTGTTTTTACGTCCATATGTAATCACATCATCTATTTTAACTAGAATCATCATCTGATTCATCTAGTTCATCTAATTCTAGGTCTTCATCTAGTTCGAAATCTTCTTCGAACTCATCATCAATATCTTCAAGTAATTCATATTCTTCTTCAAGTATAGCTTCCTCTAAAACATCACCAATCTCTTCAATCCTAGCTGGTGGGTTTAAGATTTTTAAGCCTAAATCAGCGGCATTATCAAGAATTTGCTGTCTTTTTCTACTCCCCACTGTATGTTTAATCATTACAGCTTCTGTTTCTTTATCAACAGCTTCTAATTCATAGATATTAGCAACATGAACTACCTGATATCCTGAAGGATGTAAACCTCTGACAGCTTTAGGGCCACGATAACCTATTTTTACCATTGGAGGATAACCTTTACGTTTTTCTTTCATCTTGTTGTCAATTCCTTTAGGTTTTCTCCAACTTTTTTTTACTCTTTTATAGCGCCAGCTCTCTTGTCTGACAAATTTAGGTCTTCGAGCACTAATTTTGCTGCGTTTTTTCAATAATTTCTTTATATCGACTGTCATAGGTACTCACAGTAGAATGTTACCTAACTTATGTGGTATGCTATCACTTTTACTGGAGTTTTTAATACTTTTTATTGTTAAGATTTTTATTAATCAAGAAAAAAATCTGAATATACACAATTTAGTGTCATTTTTTATTTTCAATCATGCCCCCCAAATTGTTTTAAAGTTATAAAATATACAACACTCATCATGGCGAAAACATTAGAGGATATTATTAACTCTCTTGGAAACCTTTGTGATAAAGAAATCCATCAAAAAAAGGGCTTCGGAATAGAGTTTGGTACAGATTCACTTATTAAAATTCAATCCACAAATGTAAAAGGGATCGTTGTTTCACCTTTTGTAAACCTAAAGTTAACTCACTTTATGAACGACAATAAAACAAATCTAGCAATAACCGTTCTTCCTCTTTCTATTGTTAAAAATAAATTTCCTCTTTCTGAAAGAGATTTTGAATTGCTTCGCTCACTAGTACTGAATAATTTGAAAACAGCAAGATTGCCAGAAGAATGGTTGTATCTTTCAAAAGGTGCTTTTCCATATTTTCTTCAAACATTAGGCATAAGCAAAACTAAGCAAGATTTAATACCTCTTTCTTCAGAAAAGAAGATTCCAAATTGGGTACTCTCTTCCATTGTGTATGATGATTTTCTTAATTCCTTAAGCCATTCATGTAAAAAATGGGTGACATATTCCTACGCTCCAGAAAATGTTGAAATATCTTTAGTGTTAGAAAAAGACTTCTTCAATCTAGATGAAATTAAATCACTTAAAGAAAATGGTGCTAATACTGTTATTAGTTTTGCACTAGATTCAAGAAATATTCCACTGTACAAAGAGAATAAGATGAATATCCTTTATTTACCATTTCTTGATTATTGTAATCTATCACTGAGAAAATTCTCTCAACTCTTGCAACTAGAGTCAGATGTCAATACATTATTTTATCCTCAAGAAACAGATAGCTGGCTATCATATAAAGAATTAAAAGATAAATCTCTATAAAGAGTCTGTAAGTTAAAATTGGGGGAGTAAAATGGAATCTCTAATACCTACAATTATCTATGTGTTAACAGAAATAGATACTGGTAACTCATCGAGAGTAACATTAAGATCAACTGTCTCTAATAAGAAACTAACTAGAGATGATGAATCAACACTTTACTATCTAACATTTGAGATTCTAAGAATAATGAACGTTGTAGATCTTTTTATAAAAATGAGTTCTTCTTCATTCTCACTCAAGAAAATAAAACCTAAAACGAGGTCTCTTCTTCGATTAGCGACATTTCTTCTAAAGGTAGAAAAAAAACCCATTGAATATGTAAACGAAATTCTAGAACCACATTATAAACAAATTGAATCTTTACAATTAAGCACAATTCTAGTCTCAATCCAAGAAATTACAGAAACTCAACTTTATGAGAACAAACATGATTTAGCTTCAAGATTTTCGATAAAATATTATACACCAACATGGATAATTAGGAAATTTCTCAGTAGATGGAATGAGAAATTTACAAAGGATTTACTTGCTTCATTCTTACAAAACCTTCCAATGTATGTAAGAGTAAACGCACTCAAGGCTAATCTCAAGCAAATTATCAGTGTATTCGAAGATAAGAATATAGATTATGAGTTGGTTAAAGAAATTCGAAATCTAATAAAGATTATTTATAGTGAGACCCCTATACCTAGACTGCCTGAATTTGATGAAGGGAAATTTGTAATACAACAAAAAGCTTCAGCTCTAGTATCTCATGTTTTAGATCCAAAACCCGGTGAAAAAATCTTAGATATGTGTGCATCACCAGGAGGAAAAACATCCCATATTGCAGCAATACTTGGAAGTGGTGAAAACATAGAAGCTATTGATATTAATGAAGATCGAATAAAGATTCTAGTTAAAAGGTTAGAGCTCTTAGGAGTAAAACCAACAAAAATTATTAAGTCAGATTCAAGAACGTTTTACAAAAAATCTAAAACTAAATTTGATAAAATCCTTCTTGATCCCCCTTGTTCAAGTTCAGGAACTTATTCTTCAAGACCTGAAATGAAATGGAGGTTAAAACAACGCGATTTAAGATGGTATACAAACCTACAATCTGATTTGCTTAAATCTGCTTCCAAACTTATTGAAACGGAAGGTTGCATTGTGTATTCAACATGTTCACTGTTTCAAGAAGAGAATCACAATATCATTTCAGCATTTCTTAGAGAGAACACTAATTTTTCTTTAGTTGAAGCAACCCCAATGCTAGGTCTGTTCTCGGAATTATTAGAGAATAAAGCTCAAGAGCTATATCCACATCTACATGAAACAGAAGGTTTTTTCATTGCAAAAATAAAAAAAGAGGATTAAGTTAATCCATATTATTTTATGTTGTTGATTTTAGTATATTTTATCTAACAGAGATTCTATTTTTTTGATTAATTCTGCTTTTAACTTATGTCTTGGTGGTTTTTCCATTTCTTTTACGCTTTGAACACTTGTGTCAAAAAGTATTTTGTTTGCTAAAGTTTTTACAACTTCTTCTACATCATAGGTACTTTCTGTTTCATAAGAACTTAATCTATCATGACTTACTTTTGTTTCTTTAGGAATCTCGATTGTTTCAAAGATATCTTTACTCATGGCGTTTGCAATAGGTTGAGTTAATGTTCTGGTTTTCTCACCATAAACATAACTAGGTTGTTGAATATCTGCTTCAGGCTCTATTTTAATGTCTGTAGGTTTTTCTTCCAGTTTGTTAATTATGTACGACAATAATCGATCCTTGTCTTCAGGTTCGATATTTATCACTTGATATTTTGATCCTTTTTTTGTCCTCAGGTTAGTTGCAGCTCTACCTGCTGAATAAGCTAACGAGCTTGATATACCTGTTTTTCTAAAAATGAATATTTTTCGATCTTTTCTATCTACAATTAGGAATGCATCCCCTTCATGTAAGAAACTTTCCTTTATCGGAGGTACTTCATGATAACTCCCATCCTTTTGTACAGAGAATATTCTTAGAACCACTAAGTTTCACCCCATTTAAAATAATAGGGCAACTTCATAAATAAGAATTTCCTTTTCCATCTAAATTAAGAATCATATACCGTAGGATCACTATTTTTTGTGTCTAGGAATGCTCTTTTTCGTCTTTGACATGATTCACATCTACCACAGTGAATAGGTTTTCTATCATCAGACCAGTTCTTAACATTATAACAAGATGAGGTATAAACTAAAGGTGCTTTTTTCTCAATTAGAAATGAAACAATGCCTCCCTTTATAGAATCACTAAATGGAGATTTGACAGAAACTTTATTTACACACCCTAAGGATATTGCTTGATTCATTCTATTTACGAATTCTAGAGTATTATCTGGAAAGCTTTCTCCTTCCTCCTTATTTGCACCAAACACAATGTCAACAGGTTCCATAAGACTATCTGCTAAAGATGCAGCTGTTGACAAGAATAAGATGTTTCTACCTGGTATCCAAACTTTCTTTGCAGTCTCAAGTGTTAGATTTTTGTTGTTTAACTGACTAAAATCTTTAATTTCAGGGGGATCATCAAGTGTTTTAATAAGGGATGATTTGGAATTCAACCCAAATTCTCCTAGAAATGGAAGAGAAATGATTTTTGATTCAATGGAGAGTAGAGATGAAAAATACTCGTTTGTAAATTGAATAACTTGATCTTCTTTGCTATTATAAATGAAGCTCAAGAGAATTATATTACTATATTTTTGTTTTGCCCAATATAAACAAGCAGTTGAGTCAATTCCTCCTGAAAACAAAACAATTGCTGTTGTGATAATTACCACCTTATATTTCATGTTTATTTTGTATTATTGCTGTATTATATACCCTAATTACCTGAATATATCACCTTACATGTTGGAGTTTCAGCAATTTCTACTGTGATTTTAAATTGTGGATATTCTTCTTTAATTAAATCATGTATGTATTTAGATAGAAGCTCTACTGTTGTTGATTCTAATGGAAGAAGTACGACATCTACTTTGGGAAAACGATAACGTCTACCATCACATGTCAAAATAATTACTTGTTTATCATCCATTTCAATATCGAGATCTTTACTTCTCTGAGGGAGAAGAATTTTGTGATCAAGTTTTACTAATATTTCTCCAACTTTTGATTTAAATATACTAAAATCAATTATCATATTGCGCTTATCTAACTCACCTTCAATTTCAACTTCTACTTGATAATTATGACCATGAAGTCGAGCACATTTATCATGTCTTGTTAACATATGGGCTGATGCTATAGTTAATTTATCTCCAGATATTCTCAATTTCATGTTCTTCCCCTATATAGATCTAGTTTTCATTATATCTTCTTTTACTTTATGAATCTCTTCAATGTATTGTTCAGTTATCTTTAAAATCCAACCTTTAATCTGACTTTCTTGCATACCTATTTCTAATAATCCTAATGCATCCACATGAGATGGGAAACCGGTATTCCCTACATTAATTCCAAAATGAATTTTACCACTTGATGCTCCAATTGTAGCAATCCCAACATTAAGTTTCTTTCCATTTATATAAATATCAGTTCCAATTCTATTTGTCTTTATTCCTTCTTCTTCCAGCTTCTCAATGACAATTTGAGTAAGAATTCTTAATCTGTAATATTCTATTTCAAGATTAGGAGGCTGAGTATCGAACTCTTCAATAATGAAATGAATGCAGTCATCTGAACTAATTAAAATCTCGTTTAAATGCGATTCCCTTAAGATGTCTTTGATGTCTACCATCTCATCGGGTGATAGTTTCATCCCACCTCTAAAGATAAGAATACTGTTTCCTATGGTTTCATAATTATTTGCAGTGTATTGGCTTGATAGCTGTGATCCATTATAGATTATTTGATTATTAAAATCTTCAACCACAATTTTGTATGTTTGTTTTTCAATTATTTCCATTTCCTTCATCCCACTAGTTGCTCTTTTAATTTCTTAAGTGTGGTTCGTACCTCTGCTACTGCATTGTGTTGATGAATACTTTCATAATTTATTTGTTTCACTGAAATTACTGTTTTATCATGTTGATTCTTATATTTGTCTACCACTTTTTGTAATATTATCCTTACAACATCCTCAACGAATACAGGTCTAGAATGAGAATAGACAACTACAGCTTGCTCATCCTTTCTCTTTAGCACCTCATGAACAGGGGAACTCATTGATGATTCAATTATCTGAATAATATCCTCGAGTTCAATTCTTTCTTCTTCTTTCGGTTGCTCAAATAATAGAATTGCTTTAGATCTTTGATTATGGGCAGCTAGTGGAACAACATCCACTATTCGATCAATTTGATACTCAGAGAATCCTTCTTTCACTAACTTCTCTTTAGCGAAATCCTTGGACAATTCTTGAGAACAAGGACAAACTGTGGTTCCCTCAACTTCTGCTCCTATAATTTTCGAAATCTTTACAGTATCTCCAATTTTCTCTGCATGTGCTCCAGCATGTAATTTATAAACACTAGTCTTATCTCTTGCTATTGCATCAGAATATGTTGTCATTTCATAATCTGCAACTAAATTAACTTCTGCATAATTTGCACCAGGTTGTACTTCCATCACTTTTTCTGCTATTTGAACACATAAATCCTCACTATCAGAGACTACTTCGCTAGCTAGTTCAGATATTACATCATTAATGGCTTCAATATTGCGGGACATGTGAATACCTCTTTTTGTCGGTTGTAAGTCTACATAAACATCTATTAATGCAGACAATTCATTATAACTCCCAAACCTTTTTCTCCTAATTATCTTGGGTATATCACATACTCCTACTCTTCTAATTCCTATTTGTATTTTTGAATCATGAGACTGAATATCTGATAGTTTTTTACTATTCCATTCCATTCTGTTTTCTCCATTTATAATATGTTTATGAATTTGTGCATTTGCACTGAAATGCCTGTTTTATCAGAGGAGAGATACTTTGCTGCTATTCCTGTAAATTCTTGAATTTGTCCCCAAGAAGGCTGAGTTATTTCTGAGTCCATCTTAGGTGTTACTAACTGAACTACTAAAGGGATGTCAATTTCACCACATAGCTTTGCAATGATTTCAAAGTCTTCTTTTTTTGTTGAACTAGTAATAACACATTTAGCAAATATTTTTGTACCTGCTACTTTTAAAATCTCGCACATTTGAATCTCTTCTTTTACAAGTATTTCCCATTGAGATGAAGCATTTGCACTTTTATCTTTGATGTCAACACATGCAAAATCAATCTTGTTTGCGATTTTCTTAAGAAATTCCAAATTATTAGTATAAGCAGTTTCTAGAAAGATTTGATAATCATTTTCTTTTAGCCTCTGAATAACCTCTTCTAGAAATTCTGGTTGATAGAGTGGTTCTCCTCCTGTAAGGCTTATAGAATGTAGGTCTTTGGTTTCAAGTCTTTTCACAATATCTAATACTTCTTTTGAAGTTAAGGGATTATTTTTTTCTTCAAAAGATTGTTTTCCAGCTTGAATTTCTACTAAACACTTTTCTGGATTTGAGTTCCAAGCTAATGGAGAGTCACACCAAATACAACCTTTTGTACCGTGAATTCCTTGTGCAATTGGACATCCTGAAAAGCGTAAAAAGATTTGCCTTAAACCATAACAACTACCTTCTACTGAGGTTCCTTCACCTTGGAAACTTGAAAATATCTCTTGAATATAACCCTCTAACATTGAAGTTAGTATCTTTTTTATATAAATAAGACTTACCTATGCAGTCTACAACATTCTAATAAGAAAATTGAATTGTTGGTACCTAAAGGTCATACTTACCTATTTGATCAAAAGTAGCAAATTTCTCAATATATTCGTTTACTTTTCTTGCGTATTCTTTAGGATCTCTTTTCATCAAATTTGCAGCAGTAGAATTTAATGGATCATCAGGGTTTGGATTACTTAAAATGAACCTGATCGATTCTATAACATCAACAAGATTATTTGCTGGTGTCCAGTCAACACCTAAAACACCAACACATATTCGTGTATCAAAAACATTAGCATGAAAAACTTTAGTTAACATTTTAACTTTAGGAGGTTTAAATGGATATTCTCTTGGAATTTCGATTTCTAAAACAAAAACTCCGCCTTCATAAAGACCTGCACCAAAAATGAACCCTCGCCAAAACAAAGTATTATTATTCACTGGTTTAAATGTTGGCAATTCCTTTCTGAGTTCGTTTGCTTCAATAGCTATCCTTGGCCAGAACTCCTCCTCTGATAACATTGTTTCCTAACCTTTTATTTTTGTTAAGGTTAATCTAGCTAAAAGCCCCCTGTTTTACCTTTTTGCATTTCTAGTAAAATCATTAAGATAGCTGCGATTAATCCCTTCTGATCACCTGCTATTCTCTTAAATTCCTCTCTCTCTAGCATCATTGCTAAAGATCGCCATCTTACTAATAATTCCACGATTTCTCTTTCGCTCATTAGCCTTCATCTAAGTGTTATGAGTTGGATTTATTAACCTTGTGTCTCTGTCCGTAATAAGCCATTGAATTGTTGTTTAAGCTTGTCCTTCCTATTCCAAAAATCTTTTTAAATTTAATGTGTTCATTAAGTTGTGAGTACATATGAGTAATCCAGAAGAAATGCTAGTTCAACTAATCAATTCGATAAACAAACTATCAAATCTTGTACAAAATGTTAATGAAGCTATTAACAAGTTGTCTACACAGATAACAAACCTAGAAGGAAAAATGGCAGGTTTTTCAACAGTAGAAAATCAAGTGTCAGAGGTTGGACTTAAACTAGGTGAAATACCTGGTATTAAAAGTATGATTGAAAACCTAACTGCAAAAATTGATGGACTTTCACCAGCAGATGCAAAAAAAATGGCTAAAGCAGCTAAAGCTGCTAAAGCAGCAGCTCCCCCTGCAGAAACAAAACCAACAAAGAAAGAAGAATATGTGTCTCCGGGAGTGGAAGAAGAACCAACATTTTCCACATCAGATGAAGCTGATGCAGCTTTTACTGCTGTTTCTGCAAAATTTCAACATATAACACAAATGATTAGTCCACAATCCAGTTGTGGAAACATCTCTAGTATGTTGGAAGAATTAAGAGATGAAGTAGAAACACATGTGGGAATGTCACCAATGCTTTATGAACTTAATTCTTGGGTTCAACGAATTGGAAAAATGCCTGAAGCAGATATTTTACTCCCAGACGTTCATAGTGAACTTGTAGAGAAAATAGAAGACTGGTTGCAAAGAGTAACAAAAGCAATTCATCTCAAATATCAGGTAGAATAAAAATACGTTGAAGTAATACCCCCGTTCATATTGATGTAATAGCTATTTTTTAACTTTAAATTATTAATGTTTTTATTAGTATTATGATGAATCTTAATGATATAAAGGGGATAATAGAGATAAATGGAGAATCATATGATCCTAGAAGTCTACTTCAAGCTTTAATTGATCAAGGTTTAAAAATTCATGCTCTTAATGGTTCTTTATTAATTGGTCGAACTTTTATTGATCCTTCCCCAGGATTGAATTATAAAACAGATTCATGCCCAATTGAGAGTCATTGTAAAATATTTGATAAAGTAAAACACAATACATTACCTAAACAAAACGAGTTAAACAATCAAGATGATTTAGATTCAACTTTTCCATCATTGGATCTCTTTTCTCCATCAAAAATAAGTAATGATCGAGCTTATGTTGACAAAATACATGTTGATAATAATGCAGTTGATATCCAAGATCTTTTCTCTGATTCTTCGTTTGACAATCTAGATTCTCTTTTTGAGGATAATGACTATAAAATGCAGAAAGACAAAACAAATAGAAAAAACACTACTGAAATGATAGGTATCTCTTCACTGACACGTTATGGTAATCCCTCAAGAATTAATCACGAAAAAATTCCTAATAAAATGAGGGGAAAATGCCATTATTGCAGTTCTATAGTGAATGTAAGCTGGAAATATTGTGCATGTTGTGGAAGCTTAATGGATTGATTACAAAGAAAATCAATTATTCGGTTGTATCTGCATCAACACATCCTTCAGGAGTTATTGCAAATACTGCTTCTGATTCTGGTAAATATGGTGAATCAAATATACGTATTATCCTTTTTTCTCCTTTTGATTTACGTAAATAGAACCTTGTTATAGCCCAATGACCAAGAATGTGACCACCTGCAGGTTGTGTTGGATCCCCAAAGAAAGCAGCAGGATTTGCTTGAACTTGATTTGTTATTACTACGGCTACGTTGTAAGTATCAGCTATTCTTCCCAAAGTACTTAGGTGATAGTTTATTGTTTGTTGTCTTTCTGCTAGTGTTCCTCTCCCAGAATACTCAGCTCTAAAATGTGCGGTTGCTGAATCTAAAGCAACAAATGCATACTCCTCCTTATGATTATAAAGCAGTTCAAGAAGTCTGTCAACTAATGACATTTGATGATCCGAGTTATAAGCTCTAGCGTAAGTAATATCTCTTAAAACATCTTCAAAATTCTTTTCCCAGCCTAAATCCCTTTGAAGTCGAGCGTGAATAGCTTTTATTCTACTTGGTGAAAATGTACCTTCTGTGTCAATAAAAACAGCTTTCTTTTCAACACCACCTAGCTCTGGAGGAAGTTGAACAGTTACACAGAGTTGATGACATATTTGTGATTTACCAGATCTAAATGGACCAAAAAGTTCAATAGTTTCTCCCAATCTAACTCCAGCCACATCTAGTTCTTCTATTGTAGTTAAGGCATCAAGAGCTTTTATTCCATATGTAAAGGAGGGAGCTTCTTTTTGCTTTTCCATTATATCAAAAGCATTTATGAATTCAGTCCCACCTTTCATTTCAACCAAAGAATCTTTATATTTCTTAGCTGCTTTTTCAGTAATTCCATATTTTTCTTCTAGCTCTCTGATTGGTGTAGTTTCAAGAAGATAAACGTTCATTCCTTTCTCCCGTAGCATCTCTGCAGTGGTTTTACCAACTCCAGGAATGTCTTCTAAACCAATTTCTTCCTTGAAAAACTTATATCTAGGAACCATCTTTGTTATTTCGTCTCGAGCTTTTTTCACTATTGATCTTTGCATTCCCATTGCTTGTAATTCAACTAGCCTTGTTGTCATTAATTGATCTATACTAGTTATATTGTTTTCATTGAGGATATCTAAGCTCTTCTTTCCTAAGCCTGGAAGATCCTTAAGTTGAATATTTGATTTGCTTTTCTTCTGTTTTTCTGCTTCTTTTTCTTCTTCTTCTTTAGCTAATTCAATCAGATGCTCTTCATATTTTTCTTCTATTTCTTTAGCATCTGGTTCATCGGATTCTTTTTGAGCTTTTTTACTCATTTTAATACACCAATACTGATTCACCGAAGAGGTTAGAGTATTTAAAGATAATACTTAATCTAACTAGTAATTAGTTAAATTTAACTTCTTCGTAGGGAGTCTCTGTTCTAAAAGTATTTGAAATGAAAAATGTAAGTTTTCACACAGTTGTTTCTCTAGTTTAATATTCTATACCTCTTCTTGCTTTTAATCCATTTGAAAATGGGTGTTTTTTTTCTTCAACTAGAATCAATGTATTAATTTTTTCTTCGATAGATAAAAGTGCGTTCCTCCCAGTTATGATTATTTCATCATTAACATAAGTAAAAAATTCCTGTATTTCCTCCCATTTGATTAATTCATAAGAAAGGGTAACACAAAGCTCATCAAGCAGAAGAATATCTGTTTTTTCTGTTTTTAGTTTCTCTCGAAGTGTAGATAAACCAGTTCGTATTAGTTCTATATATTCTCTTTTTCTTTCATTTGGAACATAAAAGTCTGTTTTACCAATAAAAATGAAACTAGTTTTTTCTTTATTTTTAAGAAAATTACATTCTCCACAATTATCTCCTGTCTTAAGGAATTGAACAATAACAACACTTTTTCCTTTGTTTATTTGGGTTAAAAGATATCCAAATGCACTCGTGGTTTTTCCTTTTCCTTCGCCAGAAATAAGAGTAATGTTGTTCATTGGTTTGTACTTCTTTTTATTTTTTTAAATTTAAGCAACACTTACCTAATCAAAGAACTAGCCTGAACCATTAGTTCCTTCTTCCTTTAAGTTAGGATCACTTTCTATTGCCTTCTTTTCTTCTTCAATTTTTTCAACTTCTTCTAGATGTTTTGTTGCTTCATCATACATCTTTCCTGTCCCATCACATACAGGACATATCTCCTGTCTAGCTCTTTTTCCTACACCTTCATCTACATACCCTGTTCCATGACAATAAGGACAATTTGTTCTAATTACTTTAGCTCCAGTTCTTGAATACATGAAAGAAAGAACAACAAATATCAAACCGAGAACTATTGTTATTATTCCTGCAATTTCCAATCCTCTCCCATCAAATCCCTGTTCAGTAATAGCAACTCCCTTGTCATACATGTATAAACCTCCTATAAAGAGAAAAGCCCCAAACAGAAAAATGCCATAATAAATAACGTAGATATTAATATTGGAAATTTTTCGCACTTTCTTACTCATTATTCTTCCTTTTGAATAAATACTGAAAAACATTGTGTTTTCTTTAGAATATTATCCTAGAACTACGATTTATTTTCCTACAATTTTCATTTGAGAACTTGTAATAGCGGAACTAATTAATGATTTTGCAAATTCTGCTACTCCTTCCCCTGTTAAAGCGGATGTTTCAACATATTTACAACCCAACTTTCTACTGATTCGTTCAACATCTTCTCTTGCAATTTCACGTTTTGAATCTGTTTTATTACCAACTAAAGTGATTTGTAACTCCAGATCTTGTTCTCTTAATTCTCTGATCCAATCTGCACATTCCTTGAATGATGCTTTCTTTGAAAGATCAAAAACAATCGCGGCTGCATTGGTGCCAGGATAAAGAATTTTTCTAACAACACTAAATCTCTCTTGACCCGCCATGTCATAAAAAAGTGCCACAGCTTTTCCTTTTCTGGTTTTAAAAGAATAAGAATGAAATTCAGCTCCACATGTAGGCTTATATTTTTTAGAAAAGATATTCTCTGTCAATCTTTTACAAATTGAAGTTTTACCTGATTTACCAGGACCACATATAGCCAATTTGTAAATGTCATAATCGCGAAATTTCACTTCTACCTTCGAGCTCATTTAATGAGCACCAATTAACTAACTTCGAAAAATGAATAAAATTCAATGTAATACTAAGAGGTTACGAGAATAAGTACCCACATAATTTAATGAAATCATATGAATTAAAGATTTAATTATAAATTTCTTGGTCAATTTTTAAATAATACTTGTTCATATTTCTGATTGTATGAATAACTCTTTTACAAAGATTGCAATAATTGGTTCTGGAACTATGGGGAGTGGGATAGCAATAGTTTTTGCTTCAGCAGGAATAGATGTAAACCTAGTAGATGTGGAAAAAAGATTTTTGGACAAAGGAGTGGAACGAATAAGTAAATTTCTGGAAGTTAGTGTTAAAAAAGAAAAAATAACAAAAGATGAGCAAAGTTCAATTCTAAATAGAATAAAACCTGGATTGGACTTGGAAAAAGCTACAAAAGAAATTCAATTAGTAGTTGAGGCTATAATTGAGGAAGAAGAATCAAAAAAAGAACTCTTCAAGCAGCTTGATTTGCTTTGTGCTGAGGATGTAATTTTCGCCTCAAATACTTCTGCTATAAGTATAACAACGCTCTCCTCTGTAACAAAAAGATCAGATAAATTCATAGGAATGCATTTCTTTAATCCCCCCACTATTATGAAACTAGTTGAAGTAGTAGTTGGATCAAATACTGCTGAGAATACAGTTGAAAAAATCATGAATTTATGCAAAAGATTAGGAAAGGAACCAGTTCCCTCCAATGAAGCTCCAGGTTTCATAGTAAATAGGATTTTATGGCAATTTCTGAATGAATCTTATAAACTACTTGAGTCTGGAGTTGCAGAGAAAGAAAACATTGACAAAGCTGTGAAATTAGGGTTAAATCATCCTATGGGACCTTTAGAACTATCTGATTATATCGGTTTGGATGTTATGTTATATATTGGTGAATATCTAGCTAATCAATTTGGTGATTCATATAAACCTGCACTAATTCTTCAGAAACTAGTTGGAGAAGGAAGATTAGGGAAAAAAACAGGTAAAGGATTCTATGATTATAATAAATAAAGAAGAGAAATTTTGTAGTTTTATTGAATTTTATCTCCTTTTTATATAAAGAACAGAAGATGCTATAATCCCAAATCCAATTGGAGCTACTGCGAAAATAATCCAAGCCCAAGTGTTAGAGATTTCTTTTCCAATTCTCCAATCAGGTAGAAGAGGATTGATTTCTATTTCCTCTGATTCAAAAGTTACTTCTAAACCACTTCTACTTTCCAATTCCTGAAAATCTGTCCAATTGTCATAATATGTCATATGAACTCTAGGTAGTATTGCACGAGTTTCTTCATTTGAGGTAAGATTGTAGAAGAAAACGAATTTTGTATCATAAACAATTTCTGATACATTGAATTCTAAATACTTATTTGTCATATAACCGTATGTTATGTCTGTTGGAGTAAAACCATATTCAGATGAAGATTGTATTGTAGTTTCTAAAGTAACATTTTCATCTGTTAAATAACCAAAAATACATGAATTGAAGTAAATATGATTAACTTCTGTTATATTTAGAGAAATTGTTATGTTTGTAATAGTATAATTGAGATAATTTTTGATATTAATTGCAACTAATAGGTCTGTTCCCTCATCCACAGATTCAATTAAATTTTGTTGATCTAGGATTAATATATCTGAGGGGATATAAGATGAAGCTGGTTGTATAAACAAGAAAGCTGATGTAAACAAAGTCAGTATAAGTATTATGTTTATTTTTCTCATCGCTTATTCTCCTTGAAAGCATAAAAAGTGAGCTCGTTTTTAACTTTAACTCTTGATGTCAGAGTCTTTCAATTACTCTTAATTTTGTATAAGAGCTAATGTGTTCTGGTATGCTCTCACTATATCAACATTTTCCAAAATTGTAGCTTTAGCCACAAGTTCAGGGAGTTGTGAGTTAATCCAGTTCATTGTGTCTTCCATATTCTTTCTCATAATAGGGTCTGTTTTTCTGTAGATATCAACAAGATTATCGAAATTTACTGAATTGTTAGAATCGATAACTTCTAACCAACTTTTCAGTGTTTCAATTCTTTGAGTAGGCATGACAAATTCAATTGTTTTGCTTAAGTTGTTTGTTATAACAATGCCCTTTACTTTGACTGGCATAAGAGAAGTAAATTTTCCTCCTAGTTGCGATCGAAATAGTAAAGCAAGTATTTTTGTTTTGTCATTAATCCTTATTCTTTCACAAATATGATCATAATCAACCATTGTAGAACCAAAAAATATCTGTGTATTTTCATGCTGAATATTTAATGCTGATCTTTTCTCAATTGAAGGCCCATAATCTTCCTTATGAAACCTAAGAGAAATTATACTTGGTAAATCCTGTGAAAGCTTTTCCAATACTTTGTCAATTTCACCTTCTATAATCAAATCATCGCCAGAAAAAGAATAACGTGGATCAAATATTCTTTTTATTATGATTGATTCCTTATCTAAAGCGGAATAAAGTTCTTCAAGGGTTTCAATATTCAGTGATTTTTGAGATATTCTTATCATAGCTGTTTTAATCATCGAAATCTACCTTTTATTTAAACCAAGTATCAAGCGATTTTTGACCTTCTATCGATTCTTCCCAAGAGATTCCTATCGTATCTATTAACTGAATTAAAGTGGATTTAAGTAATTCTTTAACTTTAGGAATATCTACATCAGTCTTAGCCGCTAATTGGATTGGTTTGACTGAGCACTCATTTGATCCTATGATTTTATCAGATAATTGAATAGGGAAATTTTGAATTTTAAAGGATTTGGTCTTAATAAAACTAATTACACTACCTATATTCGGCTTTTCACCTTCAGGATAAGCTTGCATCAATTGTATTGCAGCTTGTAAAGGTTGTGTCCAGCTATCATATTGTTCAAGTCTTTTAGAGAGTGTTACACTTATAGCTAAGTCTCCCAAATCAAATTCTCTCTTTGATATTTTTCTCATTTGTTCTTGAATTATTTTCACAATTTTTTTCTTAGCTTCCTCTAGTTCATCTTGTGTTTGCACTTCAGAAAGAATTGCTAAAGCTTCTTCAAAAGGCTTCTTTGCTAATAAGGGGGTATTCTTCTTCTTTCCCATTAGTCCTTTAACAATAGGAGAACCTCTCGTTGTTATGCCGAAATAATTCTTTTTTCTAACAGAAAGACCACAATATCTGAAAACATAGTCTGTTGAGAGTTCTATTTGAAAAGTATTCATGCTCCATTCTTCTAATTCCTTGATATCTTCAGATTTTGGTTCAAGTACAAAAATACTATCTGTATCTCCATAAAGAACTCGAAGTCCCAACTTTTCTTCACAGTATTGTTTTGTTTTAGAAATTGCTTCTCTTGCCAATGCTGCAGTGGATTCAGCAACTGGTGGGCAATATAAAGCAAAATTATCGGAGCCAAACACACCATAACTTGCATTAAGTAGAACTTTCAATGAAGACTGTATAACATCACTTAGATTTCTTTCATCATCACTTAGATTTTTATCTTTTGCTCTGTCTTTAAACCAATATACCCTTATATCTCTAATAAAGCCAACTAACATCGAACTAATTCCGGGATTCTGGACACAAACCCAATGGTTCGTTTCTGGTATTTTATTAGATTTGCATTCTTCATGATTACAATTTATTGTCTCATATGAAAGATTTCGAGTTTTAATTATTGATGGGTAAAGTGATGCAAAATCCAAGACATGAACATTCCACCAAACTCCTGCTGCTGGTTCTATAACAATAGCTCCTTGATACTTCTTCCCTTTAATTATTGCTTCTGTTGTTGTATCTCCTTTAAGTTGCAGAATATCGACAGGTCTTGGTATCAAGTACTCTCGAAGACGATGCTCATAGTACATCCAATTTTGTATCCAAATACTTACACTTGACCTTGTAAAATCATCAATTGGCATTTTCGTGATTCGAGATAACATGAAAATAAGTTCCATTGCTTGATTATTGTTATAAGTAGTTAATTCTATTGTAATTTCTGCATCTCTGGCATTGTATTTAATTAAATCTTCTAACTCCAAATCCCATATGTCTTTTTCATGTTGCATTTTTTCTTTGCCTAAGAGCGTCTTTCCTAGTTCATCTAATGTAACTTTATCATAAGCTGCCCCAAAAGCATAAATTCTCATAGCTGGTTGCCTAAAGAATCGATAAAGGTCTATGTGAACCCCATGAGCTAGATAAACATCTTGTGACCGAGTTCGAACAAATGGTATTAATTTTTCATCAATTTTGAGTTTTTTTGCTCTATTGTCTAAATACAAAAAATCGAAATTATCACCATTGAATGTAATTATTATTGGATATTTACCAATTTCTTGAAATACAGAAGTAAGTAAATCCTTCTCATTATCAAATTCCTTTATTTCTGTTTCAATATGCTCTTTGTTTATTTTCCGCTTTTCCTCATTCAGAACAAATACAATAGTTTTGCCTTTATTATTAGTCATTCCTATTGAAATGACTTTTTCTTCTGCAGCATGAGGATTTGGAATTTTATTTTTTTCACTATGCAATTCAATATCAACTGAACATCGGTTTATATCCGGTATTGAGGCGAAAAACACGGGCATGTATTGTTCCACTAATTCAATTATCTCTGGCTTTTGTTCATCGAAAATTGTTAGAACCCCCTTTCGTGTTTCCTCGGAAATTTTTGGCTCTATTAGAACTAGATTGCCGTCTTTTATTGAATATCGAAGACAAGGAATTAAATTTCTGTCATAAATATAATTTAAATGATATCTAATATTAGCTTCAAAGGAAGGAGAAATCTTTTCTCTGTAACTATTAGACCTTCCTCCAATCGCTAATGGATTAGTTGCCAAAATTTTAGTTAGAGTAAGTTCTTTTTCTCCTAGAAGGCTTTCCTTCTTTACAATTTCACACCCTACAAATTCCTTTTGATTAGCTAAGAAACTTTCTACGTCAGCTTTTTTCATCGTTGTAAGTAGATATGGTAGATGATTTGTATTATCATACCATCTGTAGATTTTTCCATCTTCAGGATTGAACAACTTCACATAAGCTTTCTCTTTCTTACCATCATACTTCACATCTATTAAATAAGAAGGAGAAAGATTTTTTGGTGAGAGTATAACATACTCACTCCCCTTTTCTTCATTGTTTCTATCTTCGATGTTTTGTTTTTTTACTGGTTTTTTGTCTATGCTAGATGCAGATTTCTTCTCTGAAGGAATTTCCTCATCATTTTTCTCATTTTCTTGAAAATAACTAGCTAGATCTCGATTGATACTAGTTTTATTGTTATTTTCTTCCATTTCTTTCACATCTAGTAGTTTGTTTTAGTATTATAAATCTGTTCAGTGATATCTATGAAATACTAAGATATTGTTCGTGATGTAGTTACATCGAACAGTATTAAAATATTTCATTAGAAAAGATTGGTATTGACTTTGCAATAGTTTTATTTAGTGTTTTATTTCGGTTTATTTATGAAATCTTTTCGTGATAATATAAAACAAATTCATTACCTTAAATTAGAAAAAGGGGAAGATATACTAGACAGCATAATCAATTATTGTAAAGTAACTAATATCAACTCTGGCGCTATTATTGGTATAGGTGCTGTGGAAAAAGCTTCTCTTGGTTATTACGATCTCAAATCTAAATCATATCTTACAAACAATTATGATTTTAATGCTGAAATTATCAATTGTACTGGTAACATCGCAATTAATAAACAAACAAAAGAATATATCGCACACATTCATATGACAATAGGTGATGATAAAGGAAGAACTTATGGGGGACATCTATTACCAAATAATCCAATAAGTGTGACTGGGGAGTTCATTATATTCGAAACTACTACAAAGCTTTCTAGAAAAATTGAGAATGAATTTCAGCTATTACTCCTTGATTTATAACTACTTTATTTACAATCAACAATTCGTTTAGATATTATCCTCTAACAAACTTTTAATAATGTGATATGAGTTTATCATATTGAAAAAAACATCACAGTGGTTGCATTGTCAGATATAATACAAGAAATACTAGAAAGTGGAGCAATATTAGTTGTTAACCCAATGATTTTAGAAACAGACCCTGATGATTTTCTTGAGCACTATGGTCACGTTTTAGATACAATAGCTTTAGTTGCAAAAGAAAGATCAGGATACACATTTTATCAAAGCAATAGTGCTCCTCAAGCTCCAAATAATAGCGTATTTTTCCACTCATTTTGCACGATCGCTGATAATATGGGAATAAAAGTAGATGCTTTCCTTTATGTTCATGGAGATAATTTTCTATCTCAAAACACTGACTTCAGAGTAGTAAATAGCGAGGGGGCTACTATTTCCTCATATGCTTGTCCCAGCCAAGAAAATCTAAGCAAATATATAGCTTCCATTTCTTCCGAAATAGCTCAATATCCTATAACCTCATTAGTTCTTGATGATTTAATGTTGGCAAACAAAAGAACTTGTTTCTGTGATAGATGTAGAAGAATTTTTGCTAGTAAATGGAACGTAGAAAGAGATTTTAGTTTTGAATTTCTAGAATCCAGAGATTTACTGGTCGACTGGTACGAATATAGATCAACCTATATTAATCAAACATTAAGAGAAATAACTGACACAATAAAGAGTCAAAAAAATATTGATATAGCCGTTATAGTTAAAGCTGATAAAGAAACTGAATCTTTAGCTGGCTCTCCAGAGCATTTTGGTCAAAATCTAGGAGAATTAGCAAAGATAACTAACAACCTAATAATCCATGTTAATCCTTGGAGTGAAAGTTTTCCTGCTGCAAACAGTCCGGAATATAAGCAAATACTCAACACTATATCTTTGGTTGAGGAATATTCTGGTTCTGGTTTGAAACCTTCTCTCTATTTTTGGAACATAAATTCAACAGAGAAATTAAATCTAACAATTAAACTTAAAGATGAGATTAAGGCTGAAAGCTTGTTCATAGAACCTTCTCTTCCACACGATTTTACAAAAAGAAGAACAATAAATCTTGGGTTTTAATAATGAGTCTTGAGAAAGCAATAGAAGAAATTAAGAAAATGTTTTGGGGTGTTTTAAAGGGAAAATTCAACCCAGATGAAGAAGAGGAAGTGAAAGCCCATCTTATTACCAATTTAGCAACACTCACATCTTATGCAAAAACTTGCTTACCTCCTGAACAGCAAGAAGAATATGAAGATCATTTCAAGAAAGCAAAAGATGCATTACTTAAATTTGATAGCGCTGGACCTTGGTTTAGAGAGTTACCAGAAATGATAGATACTGTATATAATATAATTACACATGCTAATATGCTTCAGATTGAGTATCATCGATTCAGTGGAGAAGGAGATGACGCTGTACAATTCTTTCAATCAAAGCTTGAAACTATAGAAATGAGCGTCGCATCCTTAAATGAAGATTTAAAGAAAATAAAAATCCAGATGGAAACTATTTTCCAACTTCAAGGGCAAAAGATACAAGAACCACTAGAAAAGGAAAAACCACCTCAGGTTGAGGTTTCTAATGAAATAGAACCAGAAATTGAAGTTGAAGAGGAAACAGAGGAAGCAATAGAAGAAGAAGAAGAAGAAGAAGAAGAAGAAGTAGAGCTTGAAGAACCAGACACAGAGGAACCAGAAGAGGAGAAAGTGGAAGAAATAACTGTAGATACCAAAGAATTAATTGAAGGAATAGAACTTGCATCGCAATATGAATTTGAGCAAGAACCTTTCATGCAAACCATTGAGTCAGAACAAGAATCCTTGAAGAAATTAGCAGGTTTGTTATCAGCTTTAGATCCAGGTGATGATACTGTTATATCACCTTTGACAGAAAAATTGATGGCTATCGGAGAAGACGATGAAATAACAATAAGTGAAGAACCAGCAGTTATTGAAGAAGGATTAAGTGATACTGAATTAGAGGAAGTTCAAGAATTTCATAGATCTGTTTCTAGAGTAAGTAAAGTTCTCTCTACGCCTCATTATGAAGAAGATGCAGCTAAATTTGTTTCATCCATCAAAGAAACAATTGCACATGTATCACAAGAAAAAGATCTGGAAGCTGGAGAAAAATCTGCGCTAACTAAAATTATAGAAGAAGAAACGGGAGAATTGGAAAAAGCCCCTGTTCAAACAGATGATATTCAAAACATAATTAAACATCTAGAATCCAAAAGACAAAAGGCAATTGAAAGAATTCAACAACTTGAGCAAGCATTGAATACTGAAAAAATTGACGAAGAAGAATGGCAAGAACTTCGGATAAAAGCTGAACGTCATATGTTACGCGTTGAAGATACTTTAGATGGATATAAACGATATCTCGAAAAATTACAAAGTCAAGATATAGGTAGTTGAATAGATAGCCTATGATACACCAAGTGCATTTTTATTATGGTGACAGATTAAGAGCCTTTCATGCAGGATTAGGGATAGTTGTAAGAGCATTAGGTCACTCTATTAATTCAAAAATTCTTTTCTTAGATCAATCTTATGAGTGGATTGAGGATATAATTTCTTTGGAAGAAGTTCCAGTAGAAATTATCTCGATTGATGATCATCCTAAAATTCAAGATTTCTTTCTTAACGAAATTAAAAAAATTGAAGACACAATCTTTCTTATAGCTAATATTGATTTAATTGTTCAACACAAAGTGTTAGAAATGAAAGAATTGCTTCATTTGTTAAGTAAGATTAAGGAAAGAAATGAAGTAATACTAACTAGCGAAACAAAATACACAGAATTTGAGAAAATCGCAGAATATGTGAGTTTTATATCAGTTAAAAAAATGTAAATCAACTGCGAAATGACCTATTCTTGGTGAAAGCCATCGAATAAATCGTATTATTTCAATTGTGAAATCGCACTCAATTTTATTGTTTCTTAAGATGTGATGGATTTTTTCTTCAATATCTTCTTTTCTTATTTGTTTGGTTTGAGTATGGTTTGTTACTTGCCAATGAATAACTCCTGATTTTTCCTTGAGCGATTCGTAAGCTACTGGGAGTGATTTCTCTGCTTCAAGTGGAAGAGGAAGCAAAACTCTATCTACATTACTAAAGAATAACTTCGGTACTAAAACAAATGCATCGCCAGAATAAGGGTAGATATTATCTTGGCATTTATTTAGAACTATGTTTTTACATAAATAGTCATATGCTATTTCATTAATTTCGATGCTGTGAATTTTGCACGAATGTTGCTTTGTTGAGATAGCTACATCAAATGGTCCAACGCCTGCAAAAAAATTGAGTATTGTCTCCTCCTCTTTAACTAAATTGGCTACTCTCTGTCTTTCATAACTGAGTTTTGGAGAAAAAAAAGTGTGAATAGGATTTAGCAAAAAGCTATTTCCGTGCTCTCTGTAAGTTGTTTCAAATTCCTCTTCTCCTAGTAAGAATTTTAGTTCTCTTTTTCTTTCTTTTCCATATATCTTTGAAACCTGGACTAAAACTGTTCTAATGTAAGGGTGTTTTAACATTTTTTTTCGTGCGAAATCTTCCATTATCTTTGTATCTTCTGTTTCTCTTAAAATCATAATGTGTCCAATAATCTCAAATGGAATACTTTTCATTTAAACCAGTTTTAGTTTATTTTATTTCACGAATTGATGGTCCTTTATACACAGCTTTATCGAATGCTAACCTTCGCATTGGAGATTGTGTAGTTACTTCTTCATAGTAGTGTGCCCCTAATCCAGCAATTCTTCCAAAAACAAATACTGCTTTTGCCAATTTGGGATTTATATCCATATCTGCAATAATTGCCCCAATTACCCCATCAACATTAATAGGAAGATTCATACCTCTAACTCTAAAGAAGACATCACTCACTAATTTTGAAACAGTAACACACTCTTTTGCGTAACCTGCTTTTTCTGAGAGATTCCAAAGAACATCCCTTCTTGGATCTCGAGTATGGATGCGGTGACCTAGACCTTCTATTCGTTTACCTGTTTTTATTATCTCTTTCATTATTCTAAAAGTTGCTTCTTCTAAATCGATATTATTTTCTTTTGCTTTTTCTACAACAGATAAGAAAAATTCTGCTGCTTTCTGTCCAGCACCACCATGAACATCTGTTATTGCTTGAATTCCTGCAGATAATGCTACCTCGAACGATGTCCGTGTTGATGCAAGAATCAAGGTTGCTTGAGCAGATGGAGGTGTAACACCATGGTCCACACATGCTGTAATTATAGCTTCAAGTAATCTGGTTTTTTGCTTCTCCTGTTTTTCTTCACCTACTAATCCTAGATAAATCATATCTGCAAAGGAGATGTTATCTATAGAAATCTGATTTAAAACTTCTAGATTATCAAAAATAATCGCTAGATATCTTAAAGCTCTTCCTAAGCTAAACGCTATAATCGCTGATTCATCAGTACTTTTTTTCATAAATTCAGATATATGTGAATCAAGAAGTAAACAAGTACCAATTATTTTAGATACGTCAGAATTTGGTGATATATCAAGTCTTTCAGAAAATTTCTCTTTTGCAGCTTCTTTTGCTATTTTTTCAAGTTCTTCTATTTTTTCTAAATTTGGAAACTCACCAGTAACTAAAAGATGAGAAGTTTCTAATAATCCTTTATTAGCAATAACTTCCTGAAGAGGATATCCTCTTATCAATAAATTATTTGGCATCACATTTGTCACAAGTGTTCCCCAAGTGGGCTCTGGTGGCTTAGCATTCCATTTTTCTTTCATTTTCTTATAATAATCCTCAATTTCAAAGTATGTTTTATTTAACTTTGATTTCACTACGTCGATCAAGTCTTTTTGGTGGTTTACAACCGTTACTTCTGCCTTTTCTAAGATCTCTCTTTTTGAATTATATGTTCCATATCTTTGACCTGGTGCAATTACAGCTCCTGCATGACCCATAGTTTTTCCTTCTGGTGCGTTTGCTCCGGAAATCATAGCAACCAATGGTTTGGTGTATTTTTCAGGATGAGAAATCATATCCTGTGCAAGTATTTCTTCTTGCATCCCCCCTATCTCTCCAGCAATAACAACTAAATCCGTATGTTCAAAATTCATCACCAATGAGACTAAGTCAATGAACCTGGATCCAATTGCACCATCTCCACCAACTCCTAATACTCCATTCTGTGAGATTCCTGCACTTGCTAAAGCATCAGATAAGTGATAAAGAATTGCACCACTTCTTGATAATATTGTGACACCTTTAGGTCCTACAATGTCATCAACTTGTTGAGCTTGAAAAATATCTGGAAGCATTCCAACTTTAATACTTTCAGGTGGGAAGATTATTCCAGGTGTATTTCCTCCAAATAAAATTGTCTTGTGTTTTCTTGCTTCTACTAAAATATCTCTAACATCTCTTAAAGGAATGAACTCTGATATAAGAACAACTATTGGTATTCCTGCTTTGATTACTTCAATAGTAGAATCTTTTGCTGTAGAGTAGTGTTTCCAAATACTGGCTACAGCAATATTTGGGTGGTTTTCGACTGCTTCAGCTGCAGTTTCATATATAGGAATAGTTTCATGTACCTTTGTACCTCCTCTTCCTGGAGCTACACCACAAGTAACATTTGTTCCATATTCCATCATGAGTTGTGCATGTCTTGTTCCTTGTCTTCCAAGACCTACAATCATTGTTTCAATTGTTTCAGCTTTCGATATCTTCTCCGCTAGATCCGGTCGGACTTGTTTAATTAGATAATATAACAACCCTTGGTCAACTGATATTTTTTCAGTACTCATCTAGTTCACTTCCTTTTCTATTAACTGTTTTTTGACCTTGAAACCATAATCAATGCCATCTCTAATTACATCAGCCATTATTTTCTGATTACCAATAACTATGTGTAAATCTTTCAAAGGTTCTGGAGTTTCCCTTTTAGCTTTTTCAAGGTATGCCCTAGCTGCAGCTAAATCTGTTCCAACCATTCTACCAAAAACAGGAATCATCCTCTTCTTAGACATAAACCTGTCTCTTAGTGACATTATTAACCCTCTTATGAATATATCACAGCTGGAAATACCTCCAAATCTACTAGTTATAATAATGTCAGTAGCAGGATGATCCATTAATAAATGAAACATATCTGCCACTTTAATAAGTGAAGGACCTCCCCCGCTGTCCATGAAATTTATTGGTATAACTTTACCTTCAAAATAACGGTTCCCTATATTAACTACTTCATCAATTGAAAAAATTCCATAACCAGCACCACCTGGTACTAATCCTACATACAATTTGTCTTTATCTTTTACAAAATCTTCTGGATGTTCTATCAAATCAAGATAGGGAAATCCAATTTTATATGCTTGTTCCTCGTATACAGTCTGCTCTGATACATCGTGTCTTTTACTGCGAGGATCAATATTAATTGATTTCAATAAAGGCGCTTGTCTGTAAAGACTATTATCATCAAGAACAATTTTTGCATCTGCAGCAATAACACTATTATCTTTTGTTACGATTAATGGATTTATTTCACAAATTTTTGCTTCAACTTGCTGAAAAGCATTATAAAGTGATCTAATTGCATTGCTTAATTTATCTTTAATTGTTAAGAAATCTGCATTTTTCTCAACTAAAAATATAGCAGCTTCTTCTGCAATATCATCTGGTAAATCTTTAACGTTATCTTTTATTATTTTCTTCCAAATCTTTTCAGGGTGAGTTCTAGCAACTTCTTCAATATCGATACCACCACTTGCAGATGTTACAATTACAATATCGAAGGTTGCAGGATCTGTGGTTACAGACATATAGATTTCATTCGCAACATCTACAGCTTTCTCAAGAAGAATCTTTTTGACAGGACATCCATGGATTTTCATTTCAAACATTTTTTCAACATTTTCTCTGGTTTCTTCAATATTGGAACATAACTTGATTCCACCTGCTTTTCCCCTTCCCCCTATCAAAACCATAGCTTTTACCATTACTGGAAATTTCAAAGATAAATCGTCTAATTCTTCTATTTGTTCTATTGCTGCAACTTGTTTTGGTATAACAAGCCCATGTTTTTCAAAAATCTGTTTCGCTTCATATTCATATAATTTCATCTATTATTACCTCTATTCTGAATATTGTTTTTTGTAGTACTTTATCAAACCACCAGCATTGAAGATTTTTAGCAATTCAGCTGGTAACTTACCTGTATTGTAAACACTATCTCCGTTAGTTATTTGACCTCCTTCTAAATCTATGGAGGTTAGAAAATCTTTGTTGAAGTTATCTACAAATTCTGGGTGAACAATGATTGGTAATCCTTGGTTAATAGCAGATCTATAGAAAATACGTGCTACTGATTTGACAATCACAGCTTTAACACCCGCAGAAGCTAGCCCTACAGCTGGATGTTCTCTTGATGAACCACAACCAAAATTACTACCAGCAACTATGATATCATCATTTGTTACGCGAGATGAAAAAGTTTCATCTAGACCTTTGAATAAATGAGGTATTATTTTTTCACCATCAGCTGATTTAATGTCGTAAGTTAAATTGCCTGCAAACATTTGATCTGTATTTAAATCATCTATTTCGCTATAATCCCAGGTACCCTTAAGGTAACGGTTATCATCAGTTGATATTTGAAGAGTTCTCATTTCTTTAACTCTTGATTGTAGCTGTAATTTCGATTCTCTTTTTTCAACTTTTATAGGTAGATAATCTCTTGGATCAACAATCCTTCCTTCAATTGCTGATGCAACCACTGTTGCTGGTGAGGCTAGAAATACTGAACTTCTTTTGTTTCCCATTCTACCAAGAAAATTCCTATTGGCTGTTGATATAACATTCCAGTCATCAGCTGGTAAACCTTGTCCTTTACCAAGGCATGGGCCACAGCTGCAAGATAGAATTATAGCCCCTGCTTCAACAAGTGTTTGAATAACCCCTTGTTTCATAGCATTAAGATAAATCTCTTGAGATGCTGGTGCAACAAGAAACTGAACACCTGTTTTTACTTTTCTATCTTTGATTATTGATGCTGCAATGACTAAATCATCTAAACGAGCATTAGTACAGGTACCAAGGAATGCTTGATCGATAAATGTTTCATCAATGTTTCTTATAAAATGAACATTATCAACTTGGTGTGGAACTGCAACTAAAGGTTCCAACTCATTAAGATTAACAATTAATTCTTGGATAAATGAAGCATCGTTATCTGACCACATTAGGTTGTCTTGTAGAGTTGTGTCTTCTGAATCATGTTTTTCCTTCAACCAATCAGATAATATTTTGTCAGGAGGAAAAACCGCTGTTTTGGCCCCCATTTCTGATGCTAAATTTGCCAAAGTCATTCGTTCTGAAATGCTAAGCGATTCCACTCCATCTCCATGAAACTCAATTGCTTTGTATGTGGCCCCTGCTGAACCAATTGCATTCATAAGGTATAAAGCAATATCTTTTGCATAAACTCCTGGAGGAAGTCTTCCATTTAGGATTACTTTGATGGTTTCAGGTACTCTAAACCATGTTTTTCCAGTTAACCATAATCCAGCAGTTTCAGTTCTATCAATACCAGCTGCAAAAGCTGAAAAAGCTCCACTTGTACAAGTGTGCGAATCTGATCCTACAATAAGCATTTCTGGCAATGCATGGTTTGCCATTAATTGATGACATATTCCTTTTCCCTCATCGTAAAAATTAGTAATTTCTTGATTTTTGACTAATTCTCGAATAATCTTATGATCATTTGCAATTGTAACACTTGCTGGTGGTGAATCATGATCCAAAACAATAACTAAACGGTTAGGATATTTGATTTTTGTATCACCCATTTTTTGAAATGTTTTATAGATTGAAGCAGAGTTATCATGAGATAGAATTAAGTCGGGTTCAGCAAAAACAATATCTCCTGCACTAACTTCTTGACCAGATTTTTTTGAAAATAATTTTTCTGAATAAGTCTTACCACTCATTTTCTAATCCTCACTTTTCTACATCCCTTCTCCTAGTTTTAACAAACCTCCAGCTTCCATAATGTCTAATACTGGTTTTGGTATAGATTTGCATTTAATCTCATTCCCTTTGTCTAAATTAACAATGATTGCGTCTTCTATATTGATCTCCAAAGCATCAAGGTTATCAATTGGTAATTGTGAGATACCTGGGGCTTCTATAAGTAATAGACCAGAATTCACAGCATTACTATAATAAATGGGACCAAAAGATTCTCCAACTATTGCCTTAATTTTATGGGCTAGAAAGCCAGTTACAGCTTGTTGTCTTGTCGATCCTTTTCCAAAATTCTTTCCAACAACAATAATCTCTCCTTCATGATTTCCTTTTCCAAAACTCTCGAAACCTTCAAGATTTCCAAATATGTGTGGCTTAATTTCTTGAGGATCGTGCATTGTCAAGAGGGACTGATGAAAGATTTGATCAGTATCAATGTCATCTATAATGACTAATTTTGCTTTTCCACTTATCTTCTTTATGCTCATTTAATCATCTCTAATCTTTGGTCTTGCAATTTTCCCTTGAATCGCAGTAGCTGCAGCTACCACTGGACTCGCCAAATAGACATCAGCTGGTCCAATTTTTCCTTGAGTATTGCGGTTACCTGTTGTTAAAGTAACTGCTGTTTTCCCTCCAGTCAAGCCATATTGACCTTTTGCGCAAGTTGAACAGCCAACTCCAAAAATATTACCTCCGGCTTCTAGAATTGTAGCCATAGCACTTTGATTATGTATTGAAATAAAGTCTTCACGAGTTGCAGGAACAATACCAAGTCTTACATCTGGGTCAACTTCCTTATTTTTTAGAATTTTAGCTGCATCTTGGATATCAGTTGCACTTCCATTTGTACAAGATCCTATAATAATTGAGTTAATTGGAGTTCCCAATACATCATCAATAGGTTTAACATTATGAGGATGAGGAGGACACGCAATCTGTAAATCCAAATCTTGAATATCTATAATGAGCTCAGAGCAATATTCAGCATTTTTATCTGCGCTTATTAATTCTAGATTGATATTGAATTGTCTGTAATATTCTGCTACTTGCTCATCTGGTGGGACGAAACCAATCATTCCAGAAGCTTCAGTAATTAGAGAACATAGTGTAACTCGATCTTCAATGCTTAATTCTGATATGCACTCTCCATAGAACTCAACAGCTTGACCAGTTATTTCATACTCATGAAGTTTCTTAAGAACAAATAAAGCCAGATCTTTAGATGTTGTAGGCCATTTGTATGATCCTTTTAAAATAACTTTTACCGTTTCAGGGATTTTTATCCAAGATTTTCCAGTTTTCATGGCAAAAGCAAGCATTACATCACCAGCTCCTTGACCTAAAATACCCAATGCTCCTAAAATGTTGTAATGGCTATCAGCCCCAAAAACAATATCTCCAGGTTTCGCAAAACCCCTTCGAAACAATAGATGTGATCCAATACCTGAACCTAAATCAGTAACTTGAATATTGTGTTCCTTAGCAAACACACGAATTTTTTCCTGATCAATTGCGTGTTTTGGGTCGTTTCCATATGGATAACAATCTGGTGTGAAAATAATCTTTCCATTGTCAAATGTTTTTGAATTAGAGTAATGTTTTTGGAATAAATCCACAACTTGAGGTCCTGCATAATCCCTTGCTGTAACTAAATCGATGTTAATCCATACAATATTTCCAGGAAAAATCTCTTCATCTGATACACTGCTGTGTGTTTTAATTATTTTTTCAATTATAGTTAAACCAGTCATCTCGCCCAATTTCATCGATTAATAAGAAGGTAATAAAATTAACTCTATGTGTGTAATTATGTACAAAACGTAAAATATTATTTTATTCATTATTAATTCAAGAAAAAAATAGGTGAGGTAATTTATGCCTTCAATTTCTCACAAATAGCATCAGCCATTTCAGATGTTGTTGAAGATCCACCCATATCATAAGTTCTGACTTTTCCTTCTAGTATAACAGTAGCAACCGCTTCCTCTATTTTCTTTGCCATCTCTTTTTCGCCAAGCCAATCAAGCATCATTTTTGCTGCTAATATCTGCGCAATAGGGTTAACTTTATTCATACCTATATATTTTGGAGCAGAACCATGTGTTGGCTCAAATACTGCAAAATTATCTCCAATATTGCCAGAACATGCAAAACCTAATCCACCTATAAGTTGAGCACAGAGATCTGAAACTATGTCTCCAAACATATTTGAAGCAACAAGAACTCCATAATTTTGTGGGTTCTTAACTAACCACATAGCCATCGCATCAATATTTGTTTCCCAGAGTTCCAAATTGTTATATTCTTGAACAAGCTTACGAGCTTCTCTTATCATCAGTCCACTTGTTTCTCTGATTACATTTGGTTTTTCTACAACAGTTACTGTTGGGTAACCAAAGTCTCTTGCATAATCCATACTTGCCTTAAGAATACGTTTGACTCCTTTCCTAGTAAAAATCCTAGTTGAAATCGCAACATCATTAAGATTTGCTCCTTCAAATCTTTTAGCTTTGGGATGGTTCTCGATTATTGTTTTCATTACTCCTTCAGGAACTGGATGCCATTCAATCCCAACATAAAGACCTTCAGTATTCTCACGAAAAACCACTAAATCTAGATCATCTCTGTAATTTAATGGATTTCCTGGGTATGCTTTACATGGACGCAAATTTACGTATAAATCAAATAATTGTCTCAATCTTACTATTGGACTGAAATAGATCAAATCCTTTCCTTGTAATTCAGGTATTAATTCTTTTTCTGCTTCTTCTTTTGGTTTGGATGTAATAGCAGAGAATAAACAACAATCAGATTGTTTTAACAGTTCTATTGTTCTTTCAGGTAGTGCGTCCCCCTCTTTACACCAAAATTCCCAACCAATGTCACCCCACTTATATTCAGCAAGTTCACTAAAGCCCACAGCATCAAGAGCTTTCATTGCTGCATCAGTAACATCTTTGCCAATTCCATCACCAGGTAAAACTGCAATTTTATATTTTTTACTCATTTTTTCACCTTTTCTCTTAATATCCGTATATTTTTCTTACAGGTTCAAAACATAGAAAATCACATCTGTGGATTATCTCCACTTCTGTTAATCTTTTTATTTTATCTCCTTCTTTACTATGGAAGATTATTGCTTGTTTGACACCTAATGGTAAATCAAACTCATAAACGATTTCTAAACCTTGAGCTGGGTGTCGAAGGATTTTCCCTGCTTTGTTTTGAACTATCTTTCCTGTTGAATCTTTTTCATATTCAACAAACTTTCCTACATCGTGTAGTAATCCCCCAGCTATAAGTTCATCCCTATTTAGATTATCTGCTAAATTAAGAAATTCATATTGTTGATAAGTTGCTATACACATCTGCGTAACAGCTCGAATGTGATCAATGATTGAGATTTTAACAGACAAGTCACTATTAACTAATTCTGGTATCAATAATGTGAAAGGAATTCGAAGAAGATCCTCCTCTGTCCATCCACCAAGTGATATTGCTTTTTCAAGTGATTTAACAACTTTTTCTTGCAATTCTTCATTTTTGATTTCTAATATTTCAGGAAAAAGATTTTTCATATCCATTTATTTGCCTCACTTCTTATTTTTAGATTTATTGATGTTAATTTAATCTAGTCAAAGGAAAATGACAAAATAGTATAATTAAGATTTTTGCTAGTGGTTTGAATCTTTACTTAGTAAAATAACACATAAAATAAACTATCGTCTTTTAATCAGTAATTTCTAAAAACCCAAAAAGTGATAACTTATTGTCTCCATGTAAAGAAATAACAGGTAATCCTTTTTGTCTTAACCTTAATCGGAGAGCTGAGTCATTAGTTGCAATAATGGCATTATGTTCTTCAGCTAATCTTTCTAGTTCGAAATCAGGATTTCCTTCAGTTTTTGAATGAAGAATCTCATATTTTTCTGCTAATTTTAATGCAAATTGTGCTTTCTGTTTAGTCGAAGGAGATGATCCTTTTATTAACTTCTTAAGTTCCTTTACAATAATTTCAGGAATAACAATTTCGAAATCAATTGGTACAATTCGTTCTAATTCAAAAGTAATGTTTATTTTCTTCTCTAGAGGTAACATCAACATGCTTGAATCCAGTATAACTAACATTCAAAACCTCACTACTTGTTATTAAGAATTTCACCAACACCTATCAACCGAAATCTTTTAGCAATCATTCGCGAAATGGCTATCTTACTATTAGGACGGGCAGCTACTTCTCTGTTTAATTTTACTTTAGCTTTGTCTCCTCGAATCTCTGTTATTGAACCTGTTGTTCTTGCTGTTCCTACATTGAGCATCAGATTCTCACCTTTAGCTAATGGTTGTACCTTTGTTATTTGCTCAGAACCAACTACATATTCCATTAACTGAACTGAAAGTTCTAGTTCTGAAAGAATAGGTGGTGCTTGTCCTGGTGTTGTAATTACATTTCCTGCCATCTTATCAGCTTTAACAAATGATGGATCTAATTCAGTTCCAATAGCAACCAATCCACCCGAATGTGCACTTTTTACTAAACCTTGTTCTCCTATTGAGATACTTATTACCTTTGTTTTAATCGGGGTGTAGACTGTTTTGTTACCTTTCTTAATGGGTATACCGGGAACAATTTCTATCTCATCACCAACATTAACTTGACCTTTGATTATAGTTCCCCCTAAGGCTCCACCCTTAAGTTTTCCTGGTTCAGTTCCAGGTCTATTAATATCAAAAGATCTTGCTACTAACATTTCTAGAGGACTTTCAATATCGAGTTCTGGAGTTGGGACATATTTTTCTATTTCACAGATTAAAACATCTAAGTTAGCTTTGTGCATTGCACTTATAGGAACAATGGGTGCTTTTTCAGCAATAGTGCCTTTTATGAATTGTTGAATATCTTTATAGTTACTTGCAGCATCATCCTCAGAGACTAATTCGATTTTGTTTTGAGCAATAACTATGTTTGGGATTTTGAGAATGTCCATAGCTGCAAGATGCTCTCTTGTTTGAGGTTGAGGACATTTCGAATTTGCTGAAATAAGTAAAATTGCTCCATTCATCATTGTTGCACCTGAAAGAAGGGTTGCCATAAGCACTTCGTGTCCAGGACAATCAACAAATGAAACTCTTCTTAGAAATTCAGAAGACGTTCCACATTTAGGACAATTCTTTTCTATAGTGTACGCTTCTGGTTCTGGGCATTTTGGACATTTGCGAAATTCTGTATCAGCGTAACCCAATCTGATTGAAATACCTCTCTTTAATTCTTCTGAGTGATCATCTGGAAATTTTCCAGTAAGTGATTGTACTAATGTAGATTTACCATTGTCAACATGCCCTATTGTTCCTATGTTAACAACTGGTTGTGTAATTTTTTTCTCTTCAGCTGCTTGTGTACTCTTTTGGCTAGATTGTGTTTTCTTCTCTTGGTCAGAGGTTTCTTTTTTACTCATCAATTATTCCTCTTGTGTTATAATGCTTAATTATGTAGGTATTTCCATTAAGTTTTATACTATCCATATATAAGACTGTATTTCAAACAAAAGTAGCATCTCAAAAACTTTGCGTTTTACGTATTAATACATAGTAGTAAAAGTATTTACAATAAGTATGTTTAAAAACAATTAGAATAGAACCAGCAATGTATAAGACGAAGAGATGATTTTATAGTGTATTACAGCGTTAAAGTCAAGGATACTCTAAGAGTTCCACCAAATAAATTTGATGAAAATCTAGTTCA
>JAEOTE010000039.1 GCA_016839945.1 Candidatus Heimdallarchaeota archaeon
CTTATTTTGATAATGAAATAAGTGGAATACCACCAGCTAGACATAGAAGTGGTAGAGCTTTAAGAACACTCACACAAAGATTAAAAGGAAAAGAAGGACGCTTCAGAGCTAATCTCAGTGGTAAAAGAGTTGATTTTAGCGCTAGAACTGTTATTAGTCCTGATCCTCTCCTCAGTATTAATGAAGTAGGTGTTCCAAAAGATATTGCAGAAATTTTGACTGTTCCTGAAAGAGTAACAGAGTGGAATATAGAAGAGATGAAAGAGCTAGTAATGAAAGGACCAAGTGCTTTCCCTGGTGTGAATTATATAATCAGGCCAGATGGACGAAGAGTCGATTTACGATATGCTCGTAACCTTCAAGCAGTTGCAGATTCTCTTCAACCTGAATTCATAATAGAAAGGCATCTTAGAGATGGTGATGTAGTTCTTTTCAATAGACAACCAAGTTTACACCGAATGAGCATCATGGCTCACGAAGTTAAAGTTGTTCCTTACAAAACTTTTAGATTAACACTACCTGTTTGCAGACCTTACAATGCTGATTTTGATGGCGATGAAATGAATCTTCATGTTCCTCAAAGTGAGGAAGCACAAGCTGAAGCTCGAATTCTAATGAGAGTTCAAGAACAAATCAGCACCCCAAGATATGGAGGTCCTATTATTGGAGCGATTCAGGATTTTATAACAAGTGCATATTTTCTAACACGAAAAGATGCTGAATACACTAAAAGTGAATCCGCTCAACTTATTACAGCTGCAGGACTTGAAGAGTTACCAAAGCCAGATAAGAAAAACTCAAAAGGAGAGCCAATGTGGAGTGGAAAAAATCTGTTCAGTGAACTGCTACCAGATGGCTTCAATTTTACAATGTTCAATAATCTTTGTGAAAAGCACGAAACTTGTAAAAAAACAAGGTGTCCAAATGAAGGTTATATATTGATTAGAGATGGAAAACTTGTTTCAGGTGTTATAGACAAGAAAGCATTTGGAGCAGAGGTTCCCGATAGTGTTCTGCATAGAGTTTTGAAGGAATATGGAGCTAATATAACTAGAAACTTCTTAGATAGCGTAACAAGAATGTTAACTACAAATATTACACTCAGAGGTTTTAGTATCAGCGCTAGTAATATTGACATCCCATTAGAAGCTGAAAAGAAGATTAATGGAATTTTAGAAAAAGCTAAGAAAGATGTCAAGAAAGTTATCAAGCAATTTGAAAACGGTACTCTTGAGAGACAAGCAGGACGTACAGAAGAAGAAACACTAGAAGCAAGAATTATGGAAATCCTAGCTCAAGCAAGAACAGATTCTTCTGATGTTGGCTCAAAATACTTGGATCCTGATAATGAAGCTTTAATTATGGCAAAAACTGGTGCAAGAGGAAACATGTTGAATCTTGGTCAAATGAGTGCTTGTGTTGGACAACAAGCTGTTAGAGGACAAAGAATTCAACGTGGTTATAGAAACAGAGTTCTTCCTTTCTTTAAACCGGGAGATTTATCAGCAGAAGCACATGGATTTGTTGATAGTAGTTTTCGAATTGGTCTTAATCCAATTGAATTTTTCATGCATGCTGCTGGTGGAAGAGAAGGATTAGTTGATACCGCTGTTCGTACATCACAGAGTGGTTATATGCAAAGAAGACTTGTAAATGCTTTACAGGATATTTCTTCATGCTATGATAAAACTGTTAGAAATGCAGCTGGTGAAATAGTACAGTTTCTATATGGAGAAGACAATGTTGATCCAGCTAAAAGCGATCATGGGAAAGCTGTAAATGTTTCTATTATTATCAATAAAATTCTAGATACACACACTGATGAAGGTAAGGGGGATTAAGAATGTCTGAAAGGCTAACAAAGAGTGAAATAGATAAACGATTGAACACATTTTATAAGAGAAAACTGGTGCCTGACTCGGTATTTGAAGAATTAAAAAGCGAATTAAAGAATCGAAAATTAACAAAAAAGCAATTAGAACAGATTATTACTGAAATTGTAAACAGTTATGAATTCGCACAAATAGACCCAGGAAGTGCTGTAGGAACAGTTGCTGCACAATCAATAGGAGAACCAGGTACTCAAATGACACTCCAAACTTTTCATTATTCAGGAGTTGCAGAAATGTCCGTTCTAAGAGGTTTGCCTAGACTCATTGAAATACTTGATGCTCGTAAAAATCCAAGCACCCCAACAATGATTATTTATTTAGATGATTACGCAGAAAAGAATGAAGAATTAGCAAAACAAGTTGCTAGAAGGATAGAACTAACAACTGTTAACAAAATTGCACATAGTATCACACATAGTTTCTCTGAAGGAATTGTAAGAATAAATCTTGACAAAGTGCTTCTTGATGATAAAGGGATTGAAACCCAAACTGTAGTAAGAAAAATACAACTAAGAAGAAAAGAATGTAAAGTTGAAATTGATCCAGACGATAAAAATGCCGTTATTATAACTCCTCTAAAAGAGTTGAAGTTCAGTGATTTACCAAAATTAGCAGAAAAAATTAGAGAAATACCAATTAAAGGCATAAGAAACGTAACTAGAGTAGTAGTTATGAAGGATAGAGAAGGAAAATATTTCTTGCAAAGTGAAGGAAGCAACTTCAGTGAATTACTAAGAATACCAGGAGTTGATCCTACAAGATGTTATACAACAGATATTAACCAAATCGCAGAAACTTTGGGAATTGAAGCTGCGAGAAATGCATTAATTAAAGAGTCTTTATTTGTTATGAAAGAACAAGGACTTGATGTAGATAAAAGGCATGTTATGCTGGTTTCTGATCTGATGACACACACAGGAGAGATTCTCCAAATTGGCCGTCATGGTGTTTCTGGTAAGAAGAGTTCTGTTTTTGCAAGAGCGGCATTTGAAGTAACAGTTAAACATTTACTTGACGCAGCAATTCATGGAGAATATGATCCACTAGAAGGAATAACAGAGAATGTTATAGTTGGTCAAACAATTGCATTAGGCACAGGAATAGTAGATCTTACTATGAGTTCTAACTACAGGGAATTTGCTGAGGAAGAAAAGTAATCTAAGATTATATTTGAAGTAGAAATGAGGGAACTATGATTTCCTCTTTTTTGATTTATATAAAAGTAAGTGAACAGAAAGTTTTTATTAAAAGCAAAAGAGGAAAGACTGATTGATGCTTAAATAGGAGTAACACAAAGATTCCTGAAAATAAGTGATTAAATATGACAGGATCCAAAAGTCCAAAAGGTGAATTCGCTGCCCGAAAACTTCGAAATAAAAGGAAGCATTTTCGATGGAAGGACATTCACTACAAAAGAAGAATGTTAAGACTCGATAAAAAAACAGATCCTTTAGAAGGTGCTCCAGCAGCTAGAGGAATTGTGGTAGAAAAATATGGAGTAGAAAGTAAGCAACCTAATTCTGCAATGCGTAAGTGTGTCAGAGTCAGACTAACAAAGAATGGAAAGCAAGTAGGAGCTTTTGTTCCACACGATGGAGGACTTTTATATATAGATGAACACGACGAGGTTGTTGTTTGTAGTATTGGGGGAGCTCAAAAAGGAGCAATGGGAGACATTCCTGGTGTTAAATGGCAAGTAACACATGTTAATGGAGTTGCTCTTAATCAGATTGTCATAGGTCGAAAAGCTAAACCTCAAAGATAGTTAGTTTTTCACTATTTCAATTACTCTTTTTAGTAAATGTTTTAAACAATTAAAACAAGACTATTCAAGGAGATTAAAAATGTCAGAACAAGATATCAACCCCATAAAAGCAGGTCAGCTCAAAGAAGGGCACTATATTTTACAAAATAATGATGTTTTTTTGGTTCGAGGAATAGAAAAATCAAAATCAGGAAAACATGGACATACTAAATGTCGAATTAAAATTGAAAATATTTTCACTGGTGGAAAAACAGAGATTTCTATACCTGGAGATGTGAAACTTCAATCCCCAATTATTGATAAGAGAAATGCTCAGGTTATTTCTATTGGCTCAGACAGTGTTCAACTAATGGATCTTGAAACCTATGAAACCTTTGAAGCAGCTCTTCCTACTGAAGAGGAATTAAAGAGCAAGATTCAAGAAAACGCTGAGATTGAATATTGGATTGCCATTGGAAAAAGGAAAATTATGCGTGTTAAAGGATCAGCTTAAGCTGCTAATTCTCTATTTTTAATTTTCTTTTATTAAGCATGACGTCAAATATTACTTATTATCTAAAAACAAAATAGCATTAATGTTACTATCATATTGCTAGGGCCGGTAGATCAGCCTGGTAGATCGCTTCGTTCGCAATGAAGTAGCCCCGGGTTCAAGTCCCGGTCGGTCCACCACTCTATTTTTTTTCTATTTTTTAAAAAATATTTTTTGTGTTATGCGTGAAAAAGCCGTTATTCGCTTTTTTGTCGTGATTTTAGTTTCTAGCAGAAAGATTAAATAGTTATAATATTAAATAAACAATAAGATAGTTAAGAGGATTCGCAATGAAGAAGGTTCTAAACTATGTACGTACGATTCGAGACCCCATCTATGATGAAATAAGAATGACAGAATTGGAAAATAAAATTATTGATACCCCAATATTCCAAAGGCTTAGATGGATAAGTCAGCTATCTGGTGTTCGACAAGTATATCCTTCAGCAATACATTCGAGATTTACTCACAGTGTTGGTGTCATGCACTTATCTGGTAGATATGCTGAAGAAGTTTTCAGAAAAGATGATGATGTTGTTGACAAAGTTCAGCTAGCGCGTTTAGCTGGATTGTTACATGATATTGGTCACGGACCATTTAGTCATACTTATGATGATGTTGTGTTTAAGCGAGTCTATCCAGATGCACCTCATGGGCATGATGTTCATCGAGATAAAATGGTAAACTCCGAATATTTACGTCCTCTAATAGAAGAATTCACGGATCCAAAGAAATTGGAAGACATTTGGGAAGGAAAGGAATATATCTTGCACCCTCTTATTCAAGGTGCATTGGGTGCTGATAGATTAGATTTCATGTTAAGAGATTCTTTTTTCGCAGGAACACTACATTTTGGGATTATTGCAGTGAACAGAATCATCAATAACACTACAGTAAGGAAGCATTTGAAAAAAGATGCTGTTCATTATAACTGGAAATGTCTAGATGATATCTATTCCTCCCTAATAGGTAGATTCTTTGAGTATAAAAATGTCTATTTTCACAAAACAGCTCGAGCTGCAGATATTACAATTCATGAAATGCTCAAAGAAGTTTGTGATCCTCTAAATCTAATCGAGAGAACCAATGATCTCTCAAAATACACCTATCTTAATGAATATACACTAATAGGTGAGATTTTCTCAAGTAAATCAGAAGAACTTGCGAGAGCTAGGGAGTTAGTTAAAGATCTTTTTGACAGACGATTGTATAAATCTGTATGGGAACGAATAATTGATGAATCTACTGCAGAAAATCTTGGCATAACAGTAGGAGATTTATGTAAATTAACAGCACAAGAATCTTTCATTAAGAAAATAAATCAACATTGTGATGAGAATGATATCACTTTAGAAAATGAGTTAAAAATAGATTCAACATATAAATTATCAACAATTAATGAACAGGAGTTCCAGGCATCCAATATTTATATTTATGACCCCTATAACCGAATTCGACCTGGTACTAAGTCTTTTACTTTAAATGAAGCTCTTAATACAACAGCTTACATTACCACTTTTTCAGGACCTAAAGCATACAGGTCTTTATTCACTCTTGTAAGAGTTTATGCACATCCTAATGAAGCTTCATTAATATCAGATATATGGAATAAAATTAGACCAAAAGTTGAAGACAAAGAACGAGATGTTTCAGTTACGTCATATTAACCCCATAATAGTTAAATTACAGCTTGTAAGTATATTCTGTTTGCTTCCTGCAAAACTTGCATACCATTTTCATATTCAGCTAACAATTTGTTCAAATTGATTTCAGCTTTTTCTAAATCTGATTTTGATAATCCAATTAAATTAGCTTTTACTGAATATAATCCATCATTTGTAAACGAAACAGCTTTAGCCTTACACAATTTTTGTAAGTAACTTGATATTGTCTCTGAAATAACAGAATAACCATTGAAGTACCAGTCTATTACCCCAAGCTCTTCATCCTTTGATAGTAAGAGAAAAAGGCTACTATGGATGATTTCCTCGTTTTTTGGTAGAAACTTCCTGACGACCCCAGCAATGTATGAGTTAATTTTTACTTCTTTTTCCCCCATAGCTAACAAGACATTATACATCACTCAAAAGCTTCTGTAATACGGAAGCTTTGCTTTGAATTTTTCAAATGAAAAATGAAATAAATTTATAGAAACTTTAATTGTCATTCTGGGCATGTTAAAACGCATCATGCAAGGATTGTATTGTATATTTTAGATTTAAGTACCTCTTCGAGTAAAATATCTTGCAGCGTCAGATGAAGAATGTTGTATTCATTTAACACTTTCTTGGAATTCTCTTCTACAACATCAGCTACAACTATACATATGAACTGATTTCTTAAACCCGCTATAGAACTAAGAGCATCAACAATCTCATTAGCTTGTGATTGTGTTAAAGCATCTTGAAATAACTTAATGAAGATGTATGAAGACCCTTTTCTTAGCACTAAATCAAAAGAATCTTCAAATATTACAGTTTCTTTAAATTCAAGATTTTTGAATATTTTACTCATTCGAACTTTTAGATACTCTGAATCAAAAACAGCGTTCATGGTTCTAGGAACTGGTACAGACATATCGTCTATATTACTTGGAACAACTTCTTTGTTTCTTATTTCTGTTTCTAATTGTTCTTTGGGGAGGTTATTTGCGCTAATAACCGATTTAGTTTTTAAGGTTTTAGCAGAAGGAAAAGGCTTATACAATGAAACCGTGTTTATCTGTTTGACTGTTTGATATTGATTTGGAATTGGTTCCAGTTTCTCTTTTTTCTGGGGAATTAAGTTGGGATCTTCTTTTTTTTCTTTCTTAAAAACTAATAGTTGATTAATATCAATAATATCAAAAAAGCACCCTTTATGTTTAATCCATGGAACACCAAACCTGAAATTTATCTGATTTCTATTTAGTTCATGTTTTGATACAACTTTAAGTTTGCAATTTAATTTTGTTGAACTTGAATTTATATAACGTAAGAAATTCTGCTTACTTTTTCTTAAATCATCTGATTTTTCACTTTCTGCTATGAAAACTAGTCCCCACAAAGGAGTATATCCTTTGTTCTTTTCATAACTTGGTGTGTGTGAAATAATAATAGAAAAGATATTGGCTTGTACTAAATCTCGTAGAAAGGAAGTAAAATTTCTTTGAAACATATAGTTTTCTGAATTTACTTCTGTGAGAATGCAAGCAAACATGTTAGTTTCTTTATTATCCTTGAACTTTAATTTCAAAATATTATCATTTTCCTTCTCAATTTTCTTGATATTGGGTGTAAAGAATTTATCTGGATTTTCTATTTGTTTGAGTCCATATGTTTCTTCAAGATGTTGTAATGTTTTCTTATTAGATCCTTCGTTCTTATCGTTTGAATAAGTTTGATAAATTATTAGCGTTTGTTTATTTTTTTCAATTTTAACTGAGAAGGGAATATTTTTTGAACTTAATTCATTAACTAAAACAGATTTTTTCTTGAAACCTTTTGATGGAATATCAAATATATGAATTAAAAATTTATCATTATTGTTGAAATATTCAATTGCACCATTTTTCTTTTCTTTGAAATTATTGTAGTTATTCATATGAAAATCCATCATCTGTTCATGATTCATTCTAATTAACGCAGTTTAAAGCTTCAATGGAATAACTAGATGAAATTATTTAAACACAGAGAATTCCATTCTTATTGTTTTTAATGTTTTTAATGTTTAAAAGAGAGAATTACCTTAGTTTTACGTATCTTCTAAAACACCAAAAAGAGCAGCTATAAGTGAGATTGTATCACCTAAACCTACAAGCATTCTAGGAGATTCCACTATAATTGTAGGAATGGCAATTAAATCAAAGTTGGATGTTTTTAACATTCCAGTTGTAGATAATGTGTGTGTTTTAGAAAATACTTCTTCGAAATGCTTGGTTAATATTTGAATCTCTCTCTTTCCTGATTCAGATGGACCAATTGCTTCTTCTGGTAAATCATCTAAAGAAAATAAATCTCCCTTTTCCGCTCTAACTGCAGCAAAAAGTGAAGCTAAAAGAAGAGAATTCTTCCTTTGAATCATTTTTTCATTATTAAGGTTTTTAGATAAAAAAAGATAATATCCTAGGTTATGTAGTATGAAGTGTTTATCTTGGAAAACTTCTAACACCTTGAGAAGTCCTTCAAATATATTAATGGAATTCAGATTATCTTTTATCGTGGTATAAATTGATGGATGTTGTACTTCTAACAATAATAATAATTCTTGTTCATTCATTCCAATAGAATCAACCAAAGGAAATATTTCCTTTATTATTGTGTTTCTTAACTTCTTGTTTTTTGTAACTGTAAGCTCTAAATGAATGTTTAATGATGGGTTTAACTCTTTCCAAGTTCTTAAAAGAGTTATTACTGGTTTAAGCATTTTTGAATAAGTTAGAGATGGAATTTTTGGTTTAATAAGGTGAAATCCAGAAATAACCGTCAGAGAATAGTTTTGTATTGAAGAATTACTATATTCAATAAATTTTTTACTAAGCTTCAACTCTGAATTTATTTCATCAAAAGAAGCGATAAATCTGTTTGGTCTCTTACAGTGAATTTTCTTGTTCCCTACTTGATAAATACCTTCCTTAAACTCAAAAACATAATGAGAGATTGGTTCTATTTTACTTCTATCATATTCTTTTTTTCTATGGTCTGTTGTGTTTTCATTTTCTTCTAGAATCTTGATGGATGAATCTAGTAATCTTGTTACTTCATTAGAATAAAAAGGAAGATTTAGAAGAATATTGTTAACTCCAATTTTTGGTAAGAAATTAGCCATTATTCCTGCTTGTCCCCCAATTTGAGTTTTATGTACACGAAAATGATCTTCAATCCACACACAGATTTCTTCAGAAAATATCAGTGATTCATCTGCTTTACCTGTCTTAATTGCATTAATTAATGAGCACATCAAATCTTCAATGGAATTAATTTCAGAGGGAGAGGATTTAGTTAAAAAGAGATTAGGGAACTCAAAATTTAATAGTATTTCTTCTAATATTTCAGGCGTTATTTCTATTATCTTATCTAAATTTACATTGAATCCTAGTATCACACCTTTTATACGTGAAAGAGAAGTTTGAAAATGTGTTTTTGCTTCTGTATATTGTTGTTTCCAGTAATTCATTATCAAACTGAAGTAGACGATATTCTTATATAGACTTTTTTCCAAAAAAAAAAATGAGAGTGATAAATTGGACTGGAAATAACTTTTTCTGGTTTTTGTCCAAAACTATATAAGATAGGAAACAGTCCAAATATGTGTTCTCTGACATTTACTGATTTTTATTCAATGAAAGGTGATGCAATTGAACAATAATGAAATACAAGATATCGAAAAAAGAACAGACTATACCAAAATACTTGATGAGTTTGGCATATCGCAAATTGATAAAGAACTCCCCCGAATTGGAACAGAACATCATTTCTTTAGAAGAGGTATAGTTTTTGCTCATAGAGATTTTGATAAAATTCTTAACAGAATTGAACAAAACAAAGATTTCGCAATTATCAGTGGTCGAGGACCTTCAAGCGATTTGCATTTTGGTCACCTCATATTATTTGAGTTAATCCGTTATCTACAAGAAAAATATCAGTGTAAATTCTTTATGCCTTTATCAGACGATGAGAAATATGTTTTCCGTAAAATTGATTCTCTTGAAGGATCCTATGCTTTGTCCTTAGAAAATGCAATAGATATAATGGCACTTGGATTTGAACCAGAAAACGTTCATGTTTATATTTCAAGTATAACTCCAAGAATCCAGTATTTAGCTTTAACATTTTCAACTAGCCAAACATACAATGCAATAAAAGCAGCTCTTGGCTTCAATGGAGAAGAAAATGCAGGTACTGTTTTTTATACTTGCATTCAAGCAGCACACATTCTTCACCCTACAACTGATTACAACATGCCGGTTGTTGTTCCTATAGGCCTTGATCAGGACGTATATATGAGGTTAACAAGAGATATTGCGAGAAAGCGAAAAATAACATCACCTGCTTCTCTTTATATCAAGTATCTTAAAGGGTTAACAGGTGGTCCAATGTCTTCTTCAGCTCCTGAAACTTGTATTTATCTTCGAGACAACTCGAAAGTAATAAAGAAGAAAATAATGAATGCGTTTACTGGAGGTAGAGCAACTATAAAAGAACAAAGAGAATTAGGTGCGAATCCTGATATTTGCACTGTTTATGATTGGTTTAAGAAATTCTTTATTAAAGATGATAAAGAATTAGAGGAGATTCTTAATGGTTGTAGAAATGGCGATTTAATATGTGGACTAGATTGTAAGCCCAAATTATTAGAAATGGTGCAGAATTATCTAGAAGAACATAAAAAGAGAAGAAATGAAGTGATAAAGAATCTTAGTAAATACTTTGATCACGAAATAGATTTATCAATACTAGAAGAGGCTGATTCTACTTGAGTAAATTGAGGTATTCAGGAAATCCTTTTAGAAGGATAAAATATATCCCTCCTACTAAAGAGATTCTTGAAAATGCTTTCCAGAAAGCAAAAAAACCTAGAAGTAGAAAAAAGAGGAAACGACTATCTAGAGAAGAAAAAATAGCTATTGATGAAGGCGATAAGATATCTACAATTGCACAAGAGATAATTGATAAATTTTCCAATATTGTTAACCAATTTCCTTGGATTTATGATATTCATCCATTTTACATTGAAATTTGTGATTTAATTGGAAGTGTAGACAAAATTAAAAGAATCCTAGGCAGAGTGGATGGAATTGCCAACCAAATAAGAGAGATTGAGAGAGAACAAATTGCAAAGCTTCATCAAACAGATCACCCTCTAGATATGGCTCAAATTAGAAGAGAAGCTTCAGGTAGATTCTCCTCATTAGTTAGAAAAGCAGGTGGAGACATTAAATATCTAATAAGAACTGTAAAGAAGTTGAAAACCATTCCAGATTTTGACATATATTCCCCAACAATCGTTGTTGCTGGAGCCCCTAATGTTGGTAAATCATCTCTTGTTAAAGAAATATCATCTGGTTCTCCTGAAGTTGGTGAGTATCCTTTTACTACCAAGGAAATTATTTTTGGTCATAGAGATTTTAGATTTATTAAGGTTCAAATTGTTGATACACCTGGATTATTAGACAGACCATTCAAAGAAAGAAATTTAATAGAAAGACAAAGCATAGCCTCAATCAAATATATTGCAGATTTGATAGTTTTTATGTTTGATATGTCTAGTGACACAACAATTACGCTTGATGAACAAATTCATTTATTAGAGGACATACGAAAAGAATTTCTTAATGCACCCACCATAAAGGTTCTAAACAAGATAGATATCCTGAGCGAAAAAGATAGAGTAAACGCACAAAAATTGTTTGAAGAACATTTTCAGATATCTCTCAAAGACAAGAAAGGGTTGGAACAACTGATTATTGAATTAGAGAAAAACATTAATCAGATTATAAAAGAAGAGGAGAAATTTAGAGAATTTTTCAATTTGACAATTGCAGATGAGTTTATATCAAAAGAAGAAGAGATAAATTATGATATTTAGTTAAAAAAGAATGCTTTTTGTAGTTCTAAACAAACATTCCTTTATCAGCATCATCTTTATCCTTGTGTCTTGTTTTACTTGCTTGTATCAAAGATTCAATGTCTTTCTCTATGCGTTCTGCTTCTTCCAAGAGCTCTTGAATATTAACATTTAATCCCAGAATTTGGTTTATTTTTTCTATAGCTACACTAGCTGCAATTGGATCTGGTCTTGATCTTTCAGCATAAGGTAATAATGATACTGCAGGAAAATCATTTAATTCATAGAACATCAGCATGTAAGCTAATGGTCCAGTAACGTATAAACCTTCATCTAGAATAGGAATATCAAAATCAGGATTTTGATCAATAAATGCTTTTGTATAGATTGATTTCATTTTATTTTCATCTTTCAGTCTTCTATCTAATCCACCAACTAATACAGCTTTTTCGAATTTTTCTTCGATTGACCAATCAACAATATTTTTTGTAAACAATAAATGTTCCGACTTTATTGGTTCAAAAATAGGTATAATAACTACAATTTTATCCTTCTTATATATTTCAAAAGGGAATGTTATTTTTTCATTTTTTATAGTAATGAATTGTGGAATATTTTCAGTTATAATAAAACCAATTTTTTCAAATTTTAGACTATCTACTATATGACTCATGGAAATAAAGCCACATTCACCGATTCCATGCCAACCGTTTAATAGTGTGCATCCTTCAAAATTTTGAGGTTCATTAAATATGAATTCGACATCCCCATAGGTTTTTTTTATTTTCATTTTAATCTCCTTAAGTCACTTTTTGATTCAAGGTTTTTAATGACTAGGTTTTTAGGAAAAAACAAATATGGCAAGTTATTTCTTGCCTTTTCTCCTTCCACTTCTTCTTGCTGCGATTAAACCAACTTTTCTACCTGGTTGAGCGTGTCTTGAAACAGTTGTAGAACGAGGGGGACCTTGATGAGCTCCACCACCATGTGGATGTGAAACTGGGTTCATTGCAACACCTCTTACCTTTGGATAATAGTGTCCCTTTGCTTTCTTAAGATGATGTTTGTTACCTGCTTTCACAAAAGGTTTCTCTGTTCTTCCTCCTCCTGCAACAATCCCTATAGTAGCTCTACACCTTTGTGGAATTTCTTTCATTTCACCACTAGGCAACTGTAAAGTTACTTTGCCTTTGTCACGTCCCAATATTGTTGCATATCCTCCACTTGATCTGATAAGACGACCGCCATCTCCAGGAGTTAGTTCGATATTAAAGACAGGAGAACCATCAGGTATAGACTGTAAAGGCATTGTGTTTCCTAAATCTATCTGTGCTGCAGCCCCATACTCAATAGTTTGACCTACTCTCAACCCTTCAGAAGGTAGGAGTATCTTCTTTAAGCCATCTTCAAAAAGTACAACAGCTACAGGAGCACCTCTTCCTGGATCATGTACAATGTCCCTAATTTGTGCTGTAATTTTCTTGGTATACTCTATTTTTGCTAATTTTCTGTATTTAACACTACCTTTCTTTTTGTGAGATGCAGCTCGAAATTGTGATGTTCCTCGTCCTCTTCTTTGAACTAGTATTTTTTTACCCATTTCAATCACCTGTTTTAGAATAGCCCCATCCTTGATGCTATATCAGTAGCATCATCAAATTCACTTAATTTGACATAGGCCTTCTTTTTTCCTTTAGGAGTAATGAGAGTGTTTATTTTTTCCACTTTAACTCCATATAATCTTTCAATAACTTCTTTTATTTGATGTTTTGTTGCTTTTATATCAACTTCTATGACCAACTTATTTTCTCTTTCGATTAACTCGAAATCTTTTTCAGAGATTAGTGGTTTTTTCATAATGCGATAAGGATCCATTTTGTTTTCACCCAAACCTTTCCTTTAGAAGATCCATAGCATCCTTGGTCCATACGGTTAATCGGCCTGGATGTGTTCCTGGAGCTAGCAACTCTGTAGTAAGTTCATTAACTGTTACTACTTTTGTCCCTAGTATGTTTCTGCCTGCTTTAACTAATGCACAGTTTTCATTCCCTACAACAAATAAAGGTCCTACAGGTACTTTGTATTTTCGTCCTCTTCCTTTTCCTTTTCCAGCTCTTATTTTTTTACCTAATGAAACTCGCATCAAGTCTAAGGACAAACCAAGTTTATCAATCAATATCATTACGTCTTTAGTTTTTTCGATTTCCTCAGCTTTTGATTCAATTACAATTGGAAAATCAATTTTATCTTCAAATCTGTGCCCTCGTTGTTCTGCATGATTTTTATGCGCAGTATATGCTATTGCAGATTTTAGAGCTAAAAGATGTTCTTTTTTATTTATTTTTTCGATAATTCTTTTCTCAGCTCGTGGAGGATGTGCTTTGTGACCACCTCTTGCTTGAGGTATAAAAGCTGTTCTTTGAGCACTGTGTGTTCTTGAACCTTTTATTCTTGGAACTCTTGCAACTCCTCTACCTGGACCCCAATTATCAACAGAAACCATTCGACCAGCTAAGGGACTAACACCTTTAGGTTGTCTTTTCCAGCTCTGTTCTGCTAGTACAGCCCGCTTAACAACATCAGGTCGTAATGGGGTTTTGAAAACATTTGGAAGATCTACTTCTTCACCAGTCTTTTTTCCTTGGATAGAATATAATGAAATACTCACATGTATCACCTTTTTTTTATCCTTGTTGACTCTCCGTTGAAATATAGAGAATCTGCGGTTCTTTCACCAGTTGGGTTTGTTTTCTAACAGGTGTTCTGAGTAAAACAGTTCTTTTCTTAGATCCAGGAACTGAACCTTTGAGTAAAATATAATTGTTTTTTACAATCCCATATTTTACAAATCCACCTTTTGGCACTATTTGTGTGCCGTCTGACCCAATTTGCATAATTCGTTTATTATAATCTGTTCTCATATTAAAGCCCATTTGACCATATCTTGGTATTGTCCACATTGTTCTAGCGGGGTGCCAAGGACCTATAGATCCTACACCTCTTTTAGTTCCCTTTGATTTGTGTTGAAGGATTTTTATTCCATGCCTTTTCACAGGTCCTTGAAATCCTTTTCCTTTTGTTACACCAATTGTGTCTACTATTTCGCCGGCTTTAAACACATCACGAATAAGTACCTCTTTTCCTAGGAGTGAAAGCCCATACTGATAACCTTCTGTTATGTTTGAACACCCGATCTTTATCTCAGCTATTTGAGGAGTTTTCATCCCCATTCCAGTCAAATAGGGTTGAGTATGAACCACTGCACGAAGTTCTATGATTTCATCAATTTTACTTTCAAAGTTTTTGTTACTTTTATCGAAATCATACTTCTTTGGAGGTTTAACTCTTCTGCTTAGTTCTTCCTTTGTTTCTAGTGTTCGAAGATCTGCTGCAACTTGTAGTCCATATGGTGTCTTCTTATAACCACGTAAACCAAAAACTACCATGGGAGGAGTTTCTATACAAGTAACAGCTGCTGTCACTTCTCTATTCACTAAATGACTTCTTGGTCGATCCTCAATATAAACACAATGTGTCATTCCTGCTTTGATTCCAAGAAAGCCCAATAGTGTGGGAGCACCCTCGTATTCTTGCCAAGCACGAGGTGCAGGTACAATTCTTCTTGCTCTTACCCTTCGATATCCTAAAGATGATCGATGGGGAGCACTTACCCTTCGATGCCCCATAATTCATCACTTCTTTAATTTTACAACTCTTTGAGTTTGTACTCCGACTTATCTAACCTCATATAAATATGTCGTTAAGAAAGAAATTGTTTACTCCAAGAGAATAAGTGTTTTACGCGTTTTTAGCGGTAATATGATAATAATCTTTTTGCTTATTTATCTCAATAATTGAATTTGTTAATTTCTGTATTAGACTAATATTAGTTTTCGTGTGGTTTGTTATTTGACTTGTTGTTATTTCCGATTTTCCATTAACTATTGCCATTGGCACTATAAGCTGATCTGTAGCATATTTATCTACTACAGCTAAACTATCTTTACTCTCTTTCCACATATTGCTACAAAGCCCTCCCACTTTTTCAGCTGACAAATGCTTCTCACCTGGTACAAAGCAACCCTTTAGAGCACCAGTAGAATATCTATTTATTACAGTTAAACCAGTACCAGGGCACAAACTTTTCACATATTTAACATTTGACATTATATCTACATTAATATCAATATTATTTACAAAAGATTGAAATTGTCTTTCAGCAACTTTCCTTTTTTGAAGATAATCAGAAGCTATTGAAAAAACTCTAACTTCTTCCAATTCTCCCCTTTCTGTTAAATCTAGAGGTGAGAGAGTTTCATGAGAGCCATACACAATTTCACAATTTGCACCTCCCTTTGGATAAAATCCATATTGTTTAATCTCAATCATTAAATCCTTTCTCATTTGCTGCAATAACTTATGAGTAACATATTCAGTATATTCGATAGAAGGAGCCCATTTCCCATGTGTAGCACCACCTTCCACTTTTAGCATAAGTTTTTTGTTTTCTAAAAGAGAATAATATAACACAGCTTGCATTACTAAAGAAACACTTCCTGCAGTGCTAATACGCACTTTTGCTTCTTGTTGTTTTTTTCTGTTTTTACTAGTTTCTAAAAAACTACTGCCAATTTGTAAACCTTTAACTGAAATTCCAGATAATTGACTAATAGCGTTTATTGCTTCAATATGTTGAGCTCTTAAACCTGGATTAGATCTTTTAGCACGAATGTTTACTAATTCAAGTTCTATGTTTTTTGCAGCAGCAAGAGCTACAGCTATTCGTACAATAGATCCACCCCCCTCTCCTATAGAGCAATCTAATTTAAATTTCATAATCAAATAAAATATAAACGAAGTTACCGATAAGATTTTTGGAATCTAGATCTGGCACTTTTTCCACCGAAATGTTTAGATTCAGTTCTTCTAGGATCACCAGAAACAATAGTTTTGTCATAAGCAACAAATTTCTCTTTTAAACTTAAATCCTCAAGATATTCTATTAAACCCCTAGCTATAGCTGTTCGGACAGCTTCGGCTTGACCCATGAATCCTCCTCCATGCACCTTTACTTTAATATCAAGAGAATCTCGTATACTTTCGCCAGACAAGATAAAAATTTCATTAATTTTTACTTTACTCAATTCATTTGGTAGTACTTCTAGAGGAACACCATTTATCCTTATTCTACCTTTTCCTTCTTTTATTGTTGCACGAGCAATTGCAGTTTTTCTTTTTCCTGAAGATACAATAACCTTTGCCATTTATTTCACCTATTATTCTTGCCACCCAAATTCTCTACAGAGTTCACCTATTGTGATTCTCTTACAATCTAATTTACTTGAATCAGCATATCTAGGCTTAACAAGTTCAGCCTTAGATAACTCATCTGGAACACCTATGAATGTTAATAATCTATGATACGCAGCCTTACCGCTGCTTTTCTTCCAAGGAAGCATGCCTCTAACTGTTCTTCTAACTAACCTATCGGGTCTTTTTGGATGGAATGGTCCTCTTCTAGGATTTGTGTGAGTGTGCTTCTTTTGCATGTCTCTATATTCTCTTAGAATTGAATGCTTCTTACCTGAAATCACTGCCTTTTCACAATTTACTATGTTTACAGCGTATCCTTCTTTCAGATATTTTGCAACTTCTGTGCATAAACGTCCAAGAATAGCATTTGTTGCATCAATGTTTATTTTGGATTGAGTAATTTGTACTTCTTTTTTAGCTTCTTTTGACATTTCATAAATCCCCTTAAGTAATTATCTTGATTTTTTTTACCTCAAAATTTGAATCTATCAATTCTTCTATAGTAATATGCTTACTTTTAGCAGTTTGAATTTTCTCTTTTGCGGTCTCTGAGAATTTTAAAGCTGCAATGGTAACACTATGATTCAGACTACCTGAACTCAAAACAGAACCAGGAACAACCACAATATCGTTCTGTTTTGAATATCTATTGATTTTACTTAAATTCGCTCTTACTCGCTGTCTTCTAGGTTTTTCAAGTTTTTGTGCAACCGTTTTCCACAAAGAAGTTTTTGTTTCAGCAGATTTTTTCTTAAGCATATTAATTAAGTTTAATAAATTTGGATCTGTAGTCCCAGTTCTCTTTGGCATCTTTGTTCACTCTATTAATCCTTTTCTTTTTCTGATAGTGTTGTTTCTAATGTCTTTTTGAATTCGTCGATTTTGGTGAGAAGTATGTTTCCTGCTTTAGTTAGTATTGTAGGAGGTTCCATGCCGCCTGTTGTTTCAAAAGAGAAGATTACTTTTGAAGGATCTTTTTGTATAGAAATAGCTCCAGGTTCGCATTGATCTATGCAGAAGTTGCAGAGAGTACAACTTAGTGGATTGGCAACTTGAACAGAATCACCTACTTTTTGGAATACTCCAGTGTAACATGTGTCAACACAAACAAGACAGTTTGTACATTTCTCCTTGTTGATTTTTGGATTTGGAAATTCTTGATATCCCATAGCTGCTACAGGTTGCCACTTTGAATGTTCTTTTCCTACTCCCAATTGTGCCATGCATTCAAGTTCTAAAGCTTGATTTGGCCCAAGTTTAACTATTGGAATCGTTGATTTTATAGGTTCTACACCTTCAGTTGAAGAGAGTAAATCACCGCTATATACAACTGCGGATGTTTGTCCATCTGTAGCTTTTGATAATGTTAATGTAACAGTGCACAAGTTGCACCCTATACCACCGCAATCACATTCACCTCTGAAATTTAATTCAAGTGCATCAATATCATATTTTAGAGGAATTAAACCTAATCGATGAGCAATAAATTCATCAAAAAGAGGGGAAGTATTCCTTAAAACATAAACATCCTCAATTATAAGAGAAGGCACATCAGCTAATGAGATTCGTCTAATAGCGTTAGCAAAAGCTAACGTTATGTCTGAAAGTATAAGCTTGATAGAATTCGGAAACAATTCAATTAACTCTATATCCATTGTGGCACCCGGCTAAGGTTTATACTATATCGCACCCATTTATGATAATAAAAAAGGTTTTCCATCTTCAAGTTTTTTAATTTTTTAACAAGAAACTAAGAAGACGAAGGAGTCTACTAATAACAAATTTCCTATTAGTTAAAAAAAGAAAAACTGTCTTTCAATGTTTTAAGTTGACTTTAAATAATTTAATAGATACAAATATCGAGAATTATGTTTATGTTGTTAAAACTTCTTAAAAATATAAAATTTGATAGAAAGAGAGGATCCCCCATATTGGAGGAAATTCTACTTATTGGCATTGCAGTTTTTATCTTCGCTATAATTTTTGGAATGATATTTGGCTTCATTGATTGGACTCAAGTGTCTATAGAGGACATATTCGGTAGATAATGAACAAATCACTAAAAAAAAGAAGATTCCATAATTTGTGCTTTTCACAGAAAACAAAACTTGAAAGATATTATAATGATTTGTAGGAAAAGTGGTGCGGAGAGGGAGATTCGAACTCCCGGACCACTAAGGACTGGATCCTCATTCCAGCGCCTTTGACCACTCGGCAATCTCCGCTATGTGTGTATAAGACCCCTAATATAGATTTTTAACTTTATCGGCATATGTTTCTTATTTTATGTTTCAATGTAATGAGGTTCTTACACTTACAAATTTTTTTTCCGAATTTGATTGTCCTAAAATTAATTATATCATGATTAAATTTGATTGTAAATGAGTTAATTGAATCAAATAAGACAATCACTTTCAGAGACGTCTGTCTAGTAAGTATAAATATGAAATTCCCTTGCAAGTATTAGAGACGAGAATAATGAGTAAATCTGACGAGGAATTCTTTAATTCACTTATTAAAAAACCCACAGTATTCAAAAATATAAGCTGTTTATCAGTCACCTATATACCTCCTTACCTTCCCCACAGAGAAGAAGAGCTGAGAACACTAGCTAAATATTTCAAGACCATTTTTCAAGACCAAGATGAACCTTTGAGAAAGATTTGTGTAACTGGTCCAACTGGTTCTGGTAAGACAACTTTGGTTAAAAGATTTGGCCAATTATTAACTAACATAGATAAACAAAAGAATTTTCTTTTCGTCTACATCAATTGTAGAATTTACAAAAGTCCATATTTGATAGTGAGTACGCTTGCTAGAAAATTGAACAAAGCTATACCCCCTAGAGGGTATTCTTTTGAAGAATTACAGTCATTACTAATTCGTTTACTTGATTTTTATTCGGTAAAAGTTCTATTAGTTTTAGATGAGATAGATTACTTAGTTTCAAGAGTTGGAACTGATTTTCTTTATGTGTTGCTTCGTATAAGTGAAATGACTTCAAAGCAATGGGTTTCTTATATTTTCATTGCAAGGAATTTGAACTTTATGCATAGACTTGATGCAAGCACACAGAGTAGTTTTCAATCTAACCATGTTTCATTAGACAAGTATAATGAAACTGACCTAAGAGACATAATCAAATCTCGAGCAGAAATAGCCTTTTATGATGGAGCTATAACTTCTGATACAATTGAGCTTATAGCAGATATTGCAAGTAAATCTGGTGACGCTAGATATGCAATAGAACTTCTTTGGGGAGCTGGTCAATGTGCTGATGATGAAGATTCTCCTATTGTTTATCCAGATCATACGAGGAAAGCAAAAGCTTTAATTCATCCTGAAATCCGAAGAGAAATAATTCTAACTTTGTCTCTACACCAAAAATTAATCTTGCTTTCAATTATAAGAAAATTAAAACACACAAAAAATGCGTATATATCAACAAATGATGCCATTATCTCATACAAGTTAGTTTGTGAAGAATATAATGAAGAACCAAGAAAACACACACAAATTTGGTCTTATCTGAAGGATTTATCTAAACAAGATGTAATAAGTACAAAAATATCTGGAGAGGGTATGAGAGGGAAAACTACACTGATAAGCATACCAGATATATCTGTAGAAACAATAGAAATGTTCTTGATGAAAACTATTGACGAACAAAAGAAAGCAATTGAGCATGTATAAAGCAAAAAACCAAAGGGAAATGTGGGATATGAATATAACTAAAAGCAATATCGATAACAAGAGTGGATTAGCAGTAGAAGATGTTTTATCATCTAAAGGTAGAGTTAGAATCCTGAAATTATTGGCAGAATTAGGTGAGTTGAATATTTCAGCAATTTCTAGAGCGATTAATTTAAATCACACAGCTGTAAAAGAACATTTGAGATTTCTAGCTCAGGTAGGCTTAATAAAAGAAAAAAGGTTTGGTAGAATACTTATCTATCAATTTATGGAAGAAAACATTTTAGCTCATTCTTTGAAACAATTATTTAAGATTTGGGAAAATAATTAAGAATGGTGCCTCGACCGGGATTTGAACCCGGGTCTGCGGAGTGAGAGTCCGCAATGATTGGCCGAGCTACACCATCGAGGCTGTAAGTGAATGAAAAAGATTGAACTTTTTAATCTTTCTTTTACGATAAATACAATCTTAAGATATTTTAAGCTCAATTTGTTAAGATAATTTTGATTTTTCATTGTTTTTACATTAGGTTTTTAACTTCTATCGAAAAAGGGTTTTCTGAAGAAAATGAGATATTTAGTTAAAGTGTTCTATGATGGTTCTAATTATTTTGGATATCAAAGACAACCAGAGCATCTAACAATTGAGGGAGCAATAATAAAGGCATTAGAAAAAACAGGTTATATAGAAAACACAGAACAAAGTAATTTCAGAAGTGCAAGTAGAACTGATAAACTAGTAAATGCTATAGGAAATACTTTTGCCTTTAACACCGATAAAAAAATCATATTGGAACAATTAAATTCTGAATTTTCAAGAAATCAATCTATTCTAGGTTGGGCTTATTCAGAAGTAGAAGAAGGTTTCACACCTAAATATAGCAATTGGAAGAAATACTGGTATATCGTGCCATTAGATTTTGTTGTTAATGCTAAGAAACATTCGATTGATAAAATTAAGGAATTGGGTTCTTGTTTCACAGGAGAGCACGATTTCAGATTATTCTGTAAAACTGATCATAGAAAAACAATTAGAGAAATTCAAGAATTTAACTTAATTAATTTCAATTCTGTTTTGATTCTTGAATTTAAGGCTCAATCATTCTTATGGGAGCAAGTGAGAAGAATAGTCTCTTATATCCTTAACTATGAAGTTCTTCCAAAGAAAATGCAAAATATCAAACTTTTACTTTCACCTCCAGAAGATATGAAAAATTTGAATTTAGAATCAGCAAATCCTAGCAATTTAATTCTAGTAGAACATAAATATGAAGATTTAAACTGGATCATAAACGAAAAAGTAACTAAAACAATTCAAAGAAAGCTTAGTGATAACATAATGAAATTGAAAGATGTTTTATCAGTAAACTCTGCAATAAAGCACTTCTTTCAGATACAATAATAATTCTGCTTTTCAAGATCCTATTTATTGTTTTGCCCTTCTTCAACTAATTTAGCAAGTAACGAGCTAAGCTGTATATTACTGGATGCTCCTTCAGAAATCCTAAAGTCCACTTCAGCTAAGAATTCCGTTATTTTTAATTTTTGAGAATCAAGTAATTCTAAAGAAGGAATTTCTCTGTATATTTGATGTGTCACATCAGTTCCTGAAAGACCAAATTCTAATATAAGAAGCTGTAAAACTTCCCTCGCTTTGTAGAAGTCTCCTTCTAGAGCATACTTCAACATTTGTTGTATTCTCTCAGGATCAGCATGACCAATAGTTTGTAGAACTGTCATCTTTTCTATTGATTTGCCTGAAGCAGCTGTGGATTGAAGAATATTTATGGCTTTTCTTAAATCTCCTTCAGAAATATAAAGAACAGTATCAATTCCTTCATTATCATAGGCTACTTGTTCTTTATCGCAGATGTTCTTAAGGAAAGATTTCATGCTTTCATTATCTAATGGTTTAAATCTAAAAATAGCACATCTAGATTGGATCGGTTCAATGATTTTACTAGAATAATTACATATCAGAGCAAAGCGGCTAGTTGTTACATATCGTTCCATAGTTCTTCTTAGAGCATGTTGAGCAGCTGCTGTTAAACTATCAGCTTCATCAAGACACACAATTTTAAAAGGAACACCACCATAGGAAACGGTTCTTGCGAATTCTTTTACTTTGGTTCGCACTGCATCTATTCCTCTATCGTCTGATGCATTTAACTCCAGAAGATTGCGTGTGACATTGCTTTGACCAAACAAATCATATGCTAATGCAAGAAGTGCTGTTGTTTTACCAGTTCCTGGTGGTCCAGCAAATAAAAGGTGTGGAAGATTTTTCCTTTCTATAAAACCTTTAAGTCTTAATTTTATGTCTTTATGTCCCTTAAGTTCTTTTAGAGTTTTTGGTCTATATTTTTCAGTCCACATGATATCAAACTTATCGCTCATTTTCTCACATCACCAAGTATGTGTTTTTTCTATTTAAAGATATTACTTTTTACTACTTTAATAAAAAATCTAATTCGTCTTTGTTTTTCTAAAAAAAGTGGTGTTGAAATACTAATGAGTTGTATAACATATGAATAAGCTGATTGAAGATGGAAATCTGCAGTAATGTAGTAGAAGAAAGAAAATTGGATGAACATGTGGTTAGTGAATACGAGATAAGAGGTTATAGAATTTGCATATTTATTGAGAATGGAACCTTATATTATTCAGCGAAACCCAAGTATGATTTCAATCAAGATCCCTTACTTTTTACAGAATTATCTGCTTTAGTTTACAAAAACAAAGAAAGGTTAGGAAAAGATATTCTAAAATTCGATGAATTAGTAGATACACTAAAATCAATTTGTATGTGGAAAATTCTGGAAATTGAAAATTTACCAGTAAATCCAGATATCTTTGCAGAGCTTTTTATCTATAAATTAATCAATTTTGATAGAGTAATTTGTTTCTTTTTAGATGATAATCTAAACGAAATATATATGGATCAAAAAGATACACCAATCTATATCGATCATCAATCTTTTGGAAGATGTAATACTAGTATTGTTCTAGAAGACGAAGAAATAAAAAGCCTTCTAACAAGATTGAAATTAGAACATCCAATATCAGTAACAACAAAAAGACCTTCTCTCAAAATTGAGTTCAAAACAAAATTCTTTCATTTGAGAATTTCTATGGATTTTCCACCACTATCTCCAAATGGCCCAACATTTAACATTAGAAAACTTAAAACAAACCATTTAACCTTATTAGATTTAGTAGAACTAGAAACTTTAACAACTCTGTTGGCATCTTATTTTGTTGAAGCTGTTGAAAAGAGAAGAAACATAACAGTTATTGGAGAACCAAGTGCAGGAAAAACAACGTTAGCAAATGCCATAGATCTATATACGCCAAAACATTGGAGAAAAATAGCTATTGAGGATGCAATTGAATCAATAAATCAGTCTTCAATGGGATATAAACAACTATCAATTCAAGTGGATTCTTTTGAATCTAGTAAATCAACTTACACAAAAACTTCAGAGATATTGAAATTATTACATAGATCTCCTGATTGGATTTACTTAGGAGAAATTCAATCACGGGAACATACTCAAGCTATGTTTGAAGCTTTAAATGCAGGTTTAAAGGGGATACAAACAGCTCATGCTGATACTATTGAGAAAATTCTTAGAAGATGGGAGAATCTTCATAACATTGATTTCTCAGATTTCTTGTCTCTTGATGTAATAATCATCATTCAAAGAGAGATAACTAAAAATTCATTCATACGAAAAATTTCGGAAGTTTATGAAGTAGATAAACTAAAACAAAGTAACGAGAAATACGGGTTTTTAACAAAGATTTATGATAATCAAATGAATGAACAACGACTTATTGAAACTTTGAAAAACAAATCATTTCTACGGGATTCAATAGATTCTATTCTGCAACGTCAAGATATTTTCAAGAGAGAATTAGAAATAATGGAGTGATTTAAGCTGAATTGGTGCAATTATAGTTATTTTTTAAGTTTAATAAGAATGTCTAGAAAACAGTTGGGTGGTGCTTAAATTGGCAACAAAGAATTATGGTAATAAAGACTCAAGAATACTTAATTTAAGCTTATTTCCAAAGGAAATCTTATACAAGATTGTCTTGGGTAAAGTAAAGAAGTATTCCGAATACTTCATAGTTGACAAAGATCTACTAAAAATAAGACTTATTGGGAATGCAACAATAGTAGGCTTTGGTATATTATTCTGCATTTTTTATCTATTAACAAAGCAAAGTATTGTATTATCTGTCGTAATTAGCCTTATTACTTGTATTGCTTTTTTCTTTGTTTCCGGTGAGTATGTACGTTCCAGCATTCTTGCTAGACAGAAGAAATTTGATGAAGCAGCGTTCCTTGTGCTTAATTCTCTTTCAATTAATATGATCGCAACTGGTTCCTTTCCTAAGTCAATTGAACTGCTAAATACAGTTGGATCTCACTCCCATTATTATAAGAGATATTTTGAAAAGATTATCTATGAATTAAATACAGGTGACAATGAAGACAAAGTAATTCATAACTCTAGTAAGATTTTTCTTAATAAAAAACACCAATATTCTTTTCATAATATAAGAAATGAAGAAATGTTTATAGATTCAGATCCAGATTTTCTATTAAGAGTAAAGCGAGAAATAAAACTTATTGAGGACAATGTCGTGATTTTCATTGCAGTCTCATGTTTATTTCCATTAGTCCTTAGTCTTGTACTTGCATTAATTCTACCACAAAATTCCATTTCATTGATTATTTTTCCATTAATGTACGCATTGTTTGGTACATTCACACTTAGATTTATACAAAATAAAAGTATAGGTGATTTTACTGAATAAATTGAATTGCCCTGATTACAGATTTTTGCAGGAAATGGCAATGAGATTAGAAGATGGAGAGAATCTTGAAAGATCACTTTTTTCAATTGATTCTGTTCCTGAGGAAAATCTAGTAAAACTACAACTTGGTGGGGATTTTATTGATGTTATTTCAAATATTGAATTTGATTATCCTACACTTATTAATCTGTTCTTATCCATAAAAAATTCAAATACTACAGAAGTTTTGGAGAAAATTAAAATAACTGCAGATTTAATCAAAATGAGAGAAGAGGCACTAAAAGAGAAGGAAAACACTCTAAATGTGCATGGAAGGAGGTTGAAAATTATACGATATGTAACTTTAATAACTATAGCAATTATAGCAGGATTTTCACCACTTTTTTCAAATTTGTTCTCTTTCTTTAATACTGGAGAAATATCACGTTCTTTGCCCTTTTGGTCTATTCTTTCGATTTCTTTTTTAATTATCAATATTTTAAATAATTATTTTCTTCTAAAAATGTCAAAGGAGAAAAAAATGTTAGTAAGGTTAATTTTTGTAGTATTTATTCATATAATAACAGTGGTATTTGTTAGAATGTTTATATCGAATTTTACTATTCTTGACTATTATAGTTAGTAAAAATGATATCTAGCAAGTTCTAGTATTAATCAAAACTTGAGGATAGTCTTTTACTAATTTCAGAAATTATATCATCATAATCAAATGAGAACATAAATTCTGCATGATCACGAATTGTGAATTCAGCAACATTAGTAGATTGAGCCACTAACTTCTGTGTTAGAGCTGATGAGCTGTTTATCTTTTTAGCTAATAGCTTATCAGCTACATAAGCTGAAGCTGCAGAGAAGGGGTAAGGTCTTTTTCCTCCTCGATTAATATTAGGAATCCTTTCCAATATTTTAAGACACAGCAATTGGAGGATTTTTTCATAAACAAACACATCAATGTTATATTTCTTCTCTATACGCTCTTTTATAGGAGGAGAACGACATATTAGAGAACAAATTCTAAAAACATAATCTTCGCTTCTTCGGATTCCAACAGTGGGAGATTTAATGTTTAAGTCTTGCATTAAGCTAAGTAAATTCTTCCCCAAAACCCGATGACCTAGTGACCTATAAGTTGTAACAATTTCTTTCAGTGTAAGAGGACAATTATGAGCTGATTCGCGCACACTAAGAAGGAGAGCCATTGCTGATAGAAGTACATGATTAGTTATTTTCTTTTTATGTTCGTTTTTATATTTCTGATAAAGAAAGAGAGTTCTATCTCGTATTTTTGAAGGAACTTGAAGACGTGCAAAAACCTCATTTAAGATTTTAAGAGTTCGATAATCTGTCTCTTTTCCTTTAATTGCTCCAGGTATATGATAATAATTCTTGAATTTTCTGAATTTTAGCTGTACATTTTCATTTAAAAGAGAACCATTGACATCTCTAAACATGTATTCTTCAACTGACCCGATAGATGATCCTAAAGAACTTACAACAGCCAATCTATTATTTATTGAAGTATATTGCTGATTTTTTCGAGTATTATCTTTTGGTGTAGATCCTAATTGAAAAGCTGATGCTTCAAGCACTACACCGTGGACAAGGCCACATTTTTGACATACATTTATACCATTTTCTTCTATTATCTTTGAACCACATTCATCACACAAGAAACTTTCCATTTTACTCAAAAAAACAGCTTTAATATAACTATTGAGAATTTTTAAGATTCAAACGAAGGTTAATTATCTACTATGTATAATCTAGAATACTCCCCATCTACTATATTGAACACAAAAGGAAAGAAGAGACAGTAGAATGAAAGTATTCATAAATTCGCTTAAACAATAGAATTTCTTTATTTCTTATGCTTATGCAATCTTTATTCAGAATTTAAGAATAAATTATATCAGTCAAAATAATACCGAAAAATAAAATGTATTTAGAAAATTGTGCTGTTTTTAAAAGATTTTTTAGATAAATGTATGATATGAAGCTGAAGCAAATATTCTATTTTACGCTGTTTATTAGTGTGTTATTAGTGGTAAACATTTCTGTATATAATCAACTTGATAACTTAAATCACCCCTATAATGACAATTACTACTATAATCTAAACTCTAAAAATCAAGAAATTGGCTCATCAACAGAAGTAATAGGAAAGCCTGAAAGTTTTAAGAATAGACTACTAACATGGGAGGAAAATGAACAAAATCTAAATGAGACATTGAGTGATTTTGACCCAAATTTCAATGTTACTGGAGAATACATAGGTGACGAGGTAGAGGGTGGAATTGATGAAGGATTAAATATTACTGTTCCAAATCAAGGTCTTTATAACATTAATGGAAACATTTCACAACTTGAATCTCAGTATATACAAAATTCAGGAGCTGAATTGGACCAAGATTTTTATTCAAACAATGCTGTTCAAGCTGGACTTAGTCTTGAAAGAATTAAAGATAATAGAAGCATTGAGGGGGAATATGTATGGAAGTTTTATTCTAATAACACAGAAACTATGACTTATTCTCTATATCAAGAGAATATAGACTTATACAGAAATGATACAACTATAACTTATGATTATTTACTTGAATCAAACTCTAGCATTCAAAATGTATTGAATTCATCCTTTATTGTTGATTTTGTTTTCGATACTTGTAGAATAATGATAATTCATTGGCATTATACTAATATTGATCCTCCATTAATAGGTGAGAATACAACAATACCATTTATTGTCTTTCGTTTATTACGAAACAGTAGTTGGGATGATCAATGGAATTCTAATTCTCTTTCATTATCCGAATTATTCAATCCAGATGACCCTTATATTCCGAACACACTAAAATCAGTAGGGTTTTACGTAGTATCACCAGAAGTTTCAGAATGCTCTTTTTTGATTGACAATTTGAAAATAAGAACTTCATTACTAACAACAGATGTTAATTTAACAATTAATGACTTTCAAGTTAATTCAACAGGATTGGGGGAAGGAAGTATATCAATCCTAACAGCTATAACCGAAGAACAGGTTCAAACAGGATATGAAGTAACATGGAATTTTAATTCTAGTTTTACAATAGATGCACATTACAACCTTTTCATTTCTGGAATAGCGAATATTTCCTTTGAGAAGAGTATTACAATATTTGAAGAAGATATTATTTTTAATGTATCAATTAGTAGTTTAAACTCGCAAATAAGCAAGGTGAACATATCTCATCCAGATTTTTGGAGTTTGTTAGAAGAAATTCAAGGATGGAGTGTAATTTCAAATATCAGTATTGAGGAGGGGTATAATTTACTATCTTTGCTAAAAATAGGACAAGATAGCTATATCTATTGTAAATTTAAAATCCCAAATTTGATTGAAGATGTTTATTATGAATCTTTGAATGTTTTTGAGTCTGTTAATGCAACATTTGTCCTAAGATCGTCAATGCCGGACATTTTTGTTAATGCTTTTTGGTTTGCTGAGGATTGTGGAAGTGCGGAATTTGAGTTATTAAATAATAACTTGAGTTTTGTTTTTCCCCCTTGGATAAACAATGGTAGTGTAAACTTAGTCTTTATTATAACAAAAAACAACAATATAGGATATTCTAATGTAGAAGTTTTAATTTCAAGATTACCTTCAGAATTAAATGTTATTGATCTACTTTCTATACCATTATACTCATTCAAGAAGATTAATCTAGAGTACAAAAGCCTAATTCCTGAATTCGATATACAAGAAGCCGGAATTTACGCATTATTAGATGATGAATCAATTCTTGTTAATGAGGAAGGAGATAATTTTCAACTTTGTATCTCTGCTTTCTATTTAGAAGAAGGGGATTACACGATTCAAGTTTATGCAAATTCAACATCGCATGCATCTCTGTTTAAGGAAATAACTCTTAACATATACGCTAGCTCCATTATAATTGATTTTAACTATCAAAAACTAGAAAACTATCAGCAGTATCAGCTTAATTTTAACATTTCATCTGACGCTTATCCGATAAGCTATGCACCACTTATAGTTGAATTAAATAACAAAACAATTTCAGGTGTAACCAACAGCGAAGGTGCTTTTTCATGTGAAGTGACATTGCCTATTGATACATTTTCAACAACCGTTATATGTTCTCTAACGAAAACGTACAACATTATAGTATCAAAATCATTTGAGATAATATTTTCAAGCTTATATACAGAGATATTCAGAAGTGATGAGGACGTAATAATCTCTAGTAATATTACAATCACATATTCTTTGCATTATTCAACTTCTTATGACAAATGGTTTTCAACCATAGAAGAGGAGATGCTACCCATTATTGATGCATATATAGAAGCTGAAAGTTTACGAATACCCGTTAGTTGGAATTCTGATTATATTTATTGGCAAATACAAGCAAATAACGAAACGAATAACCATAAACTAGTTATTGTAACCACAGGACCAGAATATCAGGCTTTATTAGAAAAAAATGATAACACAATTAACGTTCATTTCACAATCAGTTCAACTGAAAAAGAGCATTCTAGCCTCTCTCTAATATATTATTTCAACATAAGCATAACAAGTGCAAAATATCAATGGTTGTTGTTTACAAGTGGGAGTAATGATGTGACAGATGTTTACGACATGGAAATAAATGATCTTTATATTTACATTGGAAGTATAAACATCACAAAAGGAAGTTACTTGATTCTAGAGTTAATAGGCACAAAAACATCAAACTCTAATCAAATAACAAACATTGTTGTTCCTCTTGTTTCAAGTTCTGGCATTTTATTGGGGGTTGTTACAGCCATAATGAGAGTATACAACAAGAAAAAAGGTTTAATTCTAGAGATATAGATTAATCTTCTTCTTCTTCCTTTCCTATGCTGAAAGCATGATAAAAGAGTGCGAATATTATAGCTAGAATTACTAGAATAATTGAAATTGTAAATATAACTGTGTAATCCATAGCAATCAGTTGAGGAATTTTATATTTATTAATAAGCTTTTCGACTAATTGGTAAATTGAAGAGAAAAGTAACATAAATTATTCAGAGTACATGTTATTTAGAAGATTATTTGTAGCTTCTTTAAACCTAACCTCTTCTATAGATCTTGCAACTATCTCTAAACTATCAAGAAACGGATTCTTATTTACTTTACCACTAATCACAAGCTCTGAATTTACGAAATTCTTGTTTTTCAACAAGAAGGTGTAAGGAGCTTTTTCGGATTCTTGTTCGTTTACCATTTTTAACGCTGAATTGGCATCCATCCCTAAAATTTTTTCAGCTAAATCCCCCGCACAAAAAACATTAATGTTACCAGTTCCATCATTTACTACAAAAGTAAACAATATTCTATTAAGTGGGGAATCAATATCATCATGCCTTTCACATGTGTATTTACCTTCTTTTTCATCCAATTTCTTCTTGCATTCAGGACATAAAGCATATACAAATTGTTTCTCAATTAATTTTATCACCGTTGCTTGAATTGTCACATAATCGTCTTCTTTGATATCCTCAATGTCTTGAATTTTTTGTTGTTTGGAATCAATTTTAGAAACAGATAACCCAGAAACAAAATCATTCGGAGAGATTTCACCATAAAGGGATTTTTTGATTATTGTATCTCTTGTTACTTGCAAGCCTACACCATAGCCTGTATCTTCTTTAACTTTAGCGTAATAGATTTCTACTTGATCTCCCACATTAAAATCAGAAATCTTTTCCACATTCTCTCTCCAGCATGTAAAGCGCACCTCTGCAGTACTATCCTCAATCTTAAAATTTCTAAGATTTACGATTTCAGTTTCTTTTGTTTCAATTTCTTGTATTGGACTTTTGTCACTCACAATACCTCTCACATGAACAAATTCTTGGTTTTCAGAAATACTATCAAGATTATTAAAACCGACTATGTGTTGTTGATATATGTCAGATTCTACATCTTCGATATTTATTTGCGCATCTTTCCCACAATGAAATTCAGTTCTTGAATATTTTACTCCTCTGATTTCTATTTCTCTAATTCTGACAATACCATTTACAATTGTAGCAAGTTTGTCAACATCATTTTCAGTTATCAATTGGGTTTTATCATCCCAAATAACCACTCTGATGATATCAGTGTCATCCGATAATGTTAAATTTCTTACTTTTCCAGTTGTTTTATTATCTCTAGAAAACTCATGCAGAGGAGTTACATTAATTATTATCCCTTTTATTGATGTATAATTATTATTTAGTGTTTCATTAATATCTTTGATTTTTGTTAATTGACTTTCTAACACTTCATTTGTGATGATTAAACCTTTTTTTACAACAATATCTTTTATAGCTGATGACTTTTTTATTTTACTAAATCCACCGAAATGGAGTTCTACAGATCCTTTGAAACTTTTGGAATTCAAATCAGTAATTTCAACAATATCCCCAAGCTTAAAATCATCTAGCAGAATTGTCTTTTCATTCCAAAAATTTACATAAATTTCTCCTGTTTCGTCACCAACTGTAATGGCAAGTTTTTGTCCTGTAGTAGAGTCTGAACGTGCAAAATCCCGTTTATCATCAATTTGAGTAATTTTTCCTACTGTGGTTATATTTGTCTGATTATCTTTTATTTCATTTATTTTCATTATGGTTGTTTGAAGAAGCGGTAAGTCTTCATCTTTAACACCAGAAGGCCTGATTTGTATTTGGCTGTTTCGACCCAGATGTACCTCAATAGATTCTCCATCCCTACTCTTCTTTGTGTATCCGTTAAAAATTCGAATTAAATCACCACTTTTACAGTTTCCATCCTGTAATTCTTTGGCTTTTTCATCCCAGAAAACCACCCTTATACTTCCTGTTTTATCGTAAACAGTAGCTGACTGTAAAACACCTGTTGTACCGTCATTCCTTTGAAAACTATGTTGATCTGCAATTTTAGAAATTCTACCAAGGATGTTAATATTTGATGTTGGTATATTATCTTCTGTTGATTTTGATAAATCTAATTGACTAATCGGAGTTATAGATTGTACTCTTACAGTTGGTTCGGATGACAAATCTACATTATTTTCTCTAGCTACAATATGAGCTGCTCCCAGTTCTGTCACAAAATCCCCCAATTCATCCATTTTGTCATTTATCAGTTGATGAATTTCATCCTTTCCAAAACCTGTTTCTGATGCTATTAGTTCTACAATCTCTTTTAATGAACGTTGGTTAGACATTGATATACAACTCTTCTTACTTCGTATAAACTTTATGTTTCGAATGCATTATTGAAGTATCTAAATGCTTTGATAAGTCAATTGATTTTTTATTAATAATTTGAAAGAGTTCAGCTTTATTATTTACTAAAGTGTATAAGAAGTGAAAATCTGAAACGAAGATTGAAACAAAAGAAAACCACAGAGTATTATCATTATTATCTAAAACTCTGTAGGTCTTTATGTAAGGTACTTTATTATAAAGATCCAATAGCTCTTTATTTGTTATCAGTAGTAAATTCATTAATTCATCACTATCAACAATAATTTTAGGTTGAATTATTCCCATGTCCTTCAATTTGGACTTAACACGAAATAGAGTTCTAATTGATATCTCATAATCTTGTGAAATCTGTTTTATTTCTGGTCTTCTATAATCCAGTTCACAGTTTCTCATTAATTTCAAAATATAATTTTTATTAGCAGAAGTTATAGGAAAACATTGTTTATTGTCCTCTTCTTCATTTATTGGTTTATCAGAGAATTTCTGAATTGAGTGTTTTTTCCAATCTTTGATAGAAACACCCATATTTAGTACATTTCTATTCAAAAATGATTGTTTCTCTTGAACATAATAGATTGATGAATTAGAGATTTTTTGAAGCAAAACACCATATAATATCTTGAATCTTGGAAATAGATGGAATTCATCAATGAACAAGGAATTTTCTTTTAAATTTTTGTTAAAGTTAAAGGAGAAGAACTCATATGAATCAGCAGAATAATAAGAAGCTACACAGCCCAGGAATATACCCCGTGAACGCAAATTCTGGATAGTAGTACTGACGGTTTTTTCAGAAACGTTTAATTTCTTAGCTATTTCTTTGTATAACGAATATGGATTTTCATCTGCTTTTTCAATTATTCTCTGCTCTAAATAACTAAGATTTAGCTTTGTACTTCTTTTTACTAAACATCTTTCAAAATACTTCAAGATTCGATTATAATTCATGTCTCGGGAATAAATAAAATCATGAAACCTTCTTATTTGAACCCAGAAATCTTTATGATCGACAAATTTCCAGAATTCATTTATACTAATTTCTTTATTATTAAAAAAATATTTAATAAAAGTATTTGTAAAATTGGTTTTGAGGCTAGAAGTAAATTTGGGGAAACTATCGCGAAAAAGATTCTTTACTCTAGTTTCTGGAAAATCGTTAATTTTTAATCTAAAATTACAAGGTTCTATTCCTCCGCTTAAGAGAAGATTGATTAATTGTGTTTCAACCATCTGCGTGCTAAGTTCACAAAAGTTCATCACAATTCATAATTTGAATTTAATATTTATACACCACTTTTTGCAAGTGGGCGTCAGTTTTAAACATGTATTATAAGATAAATTAGGAATCAATCAAATATAATAGAAAGAATCTATAAAGAATATCATGTTTTATTGCTTTATTTTATCTTAATTGAAGTTTTTCTTGTTTGTTTGTATTTATAAATTATAAATGCTGAACTGAAGACAACTATTGAAAGACTTGCAATAATCAAGGCATAATAACTAAAAACCCAAACAGGAGGTGGTGCTCTTGCAGGATGTGGAGTATATTTTAAAAGCCATAAAATTATATTTTTCCATAAATCTAAATTATCAGTTTGATTTATCCATTTTTGATTGTCACTTATTTCCAAATCGCTAAACATTATTGTTGAACCTGAAAGAATCATTCTTGATGAACCAACTCCCTTTGCAAGAAGCCAAGTGAGAAAACCGTTGATTGAATCACGAAAGATGTCGTATTCTTCATTTACTGAATATGATGTAATAGCTGTTCTTCCTATTGAATATTGGAGATTTTCGTTTCCCAGACTAATAGAAGAAGTGTAAAGTGTAGTTGTATTAATTTGAATTTCTTGTTCAGATATAGCGAGTACAATTGGATTAATCCTTTCTGTTGGTTCTGTAATTGAGTGTGTAGCATTATAAAAGTCTAGACAAACATAACTTTCATTGCCGTATGTGTTTGAAAAATCATCTATTACTAAATCAGAATTAGAAAGGTCAGATCCTGTACGAAGACGTGCGGAAGACAGTGTATTTTCTCTAGCTGCAAGAAGATCATTAATAGAAACTGGATGTCCAGTGATATTTTCGTCTTGTGCTAAAGGATTTCCCAGGAGGAATAGAGAACCACCAAGTTCTACGTAATCTAGAACTGCTTCCAATTCAGTATAAATCAATTTATCTTTAGTTTCAGAACCAGGATTTGTAAATATTAGTAAATCAACGCCTTGAAGATTAGTTGAATTAAACCTTGAATCATTGTTGAAAATTAAATCGATTCTAATTTCATCTTCCAAAATATCGGGTAATAAATTATTTAACGCTGACAAAGCGGTATACATCAATGTTCTGTTGAAATATTGACCGTGGTATTCATCGAATAGTATAACATATTCATGTTCTGCGTCACCTATTGCCTGATAAAAGTTGGAACTAGCTACAGAGCCAAAGATTAGTAGTAATATTACTAGTGAGTATTTCTTCATAATATCCCGTACAAAGCGATTTGTTAGGGAATAAAAGATAGTATATTTAGATTTTTCGCCCTTTGTGGATTTTTAGTAACTATCTGAATAAATCACAAATCTTAAAAATTTTAGTTTCTCGATTGTAATAAAATGGCCTCGATAGCTCAGTTGGTAGAGCGTTGCCTTGGTAAGGCAAAGGTCAGGGGTTCAATCCCCCTTCGAGGCTCCATGTTTTAATCAAAATATTAAATAGCAAAACTCATAAATTTAGCTTTTTAGATTACACTGAAGGCTAATGACAAGTCTAAAAACCAAATCAGATGAAGAAATCATAAAGAAAATAACACTCTTTATTCGAAAAAAAAAGATAGACTCTGGTTGTAAAGGAGCAGTAGTTTGCCTTAGTGGTGGATTAGATTCAGCGGTTGTTGCATATTTAGCTATACAAGCAATAGGAAAAGAAAATGTTACATTAGTTCATCTTCCAGAGAAAGACTTAGATCCAATTCATACAGAAGATGCTAAACTTATTGCGAATGAGCTAAATACACAACTTAAGGAGATTAATATTTCTTCAATATTAAACGAAACACTTGAAATATTGCCAGAGTTAGAGAAAAACAAATTAGCAAAAGGAAATTTAAAAGCAAGAATCCGAGCGGTTATTGCTTATTCTATAGCAAATCTTGATAATAGATTAGTAATAGGAACTTCAAATAAATCAGAGTTATCAATAGGGTACGGAACTAAATATGGAGATTTGGCTTCAGACATGTTGCCTATAGGGGATATATATAAAACACATTTGTATGGGATTGCAAAAAAATTAGGTGTAAATAAAAAGATAATAGAAAAAATTCCAACAGCGGGATTGTGGCCAAATCAAACAGATGAAGAGGAAATAGGTGTTTCTTATAAAAAACTAGATAGATTCTTAATCGGGCTGGAGATTCAAGAAGACGAAGAAAGTCTTGCTAAGGAATTAAAGCTAAATAAAAACCAAGTTTTTAGAATAAAGGAACTTCTACGCAAAAATAAACATAAATTAGAGTTTCCAGAAATATATAGAATCCAAACATGATTATCTTATACACGATTTGTGTGGGGTATATAATAGAAACTAGACAATTATAATTAGAAGAATAATGTCATTTGATGTAACCGATAACTTCTTTCATCAATTAATTGAAATTATTCATATTGTGTTCTTCTATATCGTAAAAATCACACTCTTTATTGGAATATTGTTTACAACGGAAAGGATTGGGAAAGGCATGATAGCTAAAAAAGGAAGGAATAATTATTCCGGAATTGGAAAAGGTTTGCTAATTATTCTATTTTCCTTAATTTTTTATTTTATTTTTTCTTAAGTTTTTCAGTAAAATGATTAGAAATGATGAAACTAGTAAGTTTCTAATAATCCTTAACATTAAAATATCATTATTGTTGAATTAATATTAATAAGACTCAACCGAATAGGTGAATTGCTTGTGTTAAGTAGTTTGTTAGAAAATTCAAAAATACCCCTGGGTGTCACTCATGTTGCAGGCGCTCCTAATTCGGGAAAAACCACATTGCTTTATCAGTTATGTCGAAATCTGAGTAAAGAAAAAAAGGTCCTTATTTTTGATTGTGAAATGAGTTTCAGTGCTCAAAGATTACAAGAGGTTATTAAAAAAAGAGATATTCTTAAGAAAGTCATAGTAATACGAATAACGGACAAAAAACAACAGCTCTTGAATATAATGAAAACCCACAACTTTCTTATGAATAACTCATTTCATTTCATAGGAATTAATGGATTTACTAATCATTTTAGATTTACTGAAAAAGCTACAAATGAAATATCGATTCATCGAAGATTAGGAATACAGATGGCCTATCTAATGAAAATTAGCAAAGAGCTTAAACAACCTATTGTTCTCACTAACCAAGTTAGTGTTTTTAAGAAAAATGATAAACAAATACTTAAATCAGTGGCAGGTCAGATAATAAATCACTATTCAAAAACAAATATTGTTTTACAGCACATAAATAAAAAACTCTGGAAAGCAAGAAATGAAGACGTAGAGGTTTATTACACTCTTTCTTCAGGAGGAATCGAAGTAGTATCACAAAAATGAGTGGGTTATCCACCTTTTGCGTTATATAACAGAAGAATAGCAACAAACCATACTACTACTAGTAAAGTTGCAATAATTTCAACTTTTTGAGCAGTGTTCACATCAAAGGCATATTTAGTTGCATGGTCAAAAAGATACAAACTAACAGCAGCAAAAGCAAACACAAAACCTGCAACTATGCCTTCAATAAGATATTGATAATGTAGGTTTGGGGCAATGAAAAGAGGACTGTTACCTGATTGGCCTAAGCTGACAAGAGTATCCTTGTTAACTATATCGTATGCACCACCACTAAATATGTAGAATATTATACCATATATTACGATGTAAAAAACACTACGTGGAATCCTTGTTGGAATTCTAACAGAAATTTGTTGTAAACTGAAATTTGGTCTCCTAATACCAGGTAAAATCCAAGGTAGTTTCCTAGCCATTTTTATCTATCGTTCGAATATAATAGACTATTTTAAAGATTTCGTTTAAATAATAAAGTAAATTCTGTTTTCTTTTTAGACGGCTTTAATTTAGCTTCTAATCATTTTATCTTTTGAAAACAATTTTGTTCTCCAAAGGATAGACAACATATTTCCCTGGATTCTTCTCAACCATGCTAACAAGAAAGCTTTCAGTGGTTTTAATTGAAACCCCTAGATCTTTGGAGATACTATCAAAATTTATTTCATCCAACTCTTCTGACTTTTCTTCAACATATTCAGTCAACATTATCTCAAAATTTTCTCTGCTTAAAAATAATTGTTGATCTTTTACTACTCCACCCAAAATTGCATCATCAACCATTTGATGTATCAAAGAAAGCAGCAAATCGAGTTCTATTTTTAACTTCCTACTTATTTCTTGAATTTCATATTCTTCTTTGTTTTGAAGAGTGGACAGAATATAATTCTGAAGATATTTTAGTGAGTAATACGCTTCTTCACTCATTACTCCTCTTTCTAAGTGCTGTAGGAATAAATCCAGGATTTTGTCTTTAATCTTCCAATGTTTCTTAAGAGGATCTAAATTAACAAGACCAGTGTTTTTAAGTCTGTTTTTAAGGTCGCCTAAAGCTTCATCTTCCATTGAAAAGAAATAAAGATTTTTTTTGGTTAAGACTATACCACTTATTTTTCTAGAAGAAAGCAATTTATTAGTAACTTTGTATCTTTGTTCTGGAGATAATTTTGATTGTATTCTCATCAAATTCAAGAAATTTTTGTTTTCTAGTTCTTCTATCAAATGGTTTTCAAATACTTTTTCTTTTGAAGTAAACAACACAGAGATTCTTCTTAAGAGAGAACTCATAGTACTCGTATGTTCTTACAATGTATAGTTTATAAAAGATTGCTCTTCTTGTTTCTTTAATAGAGATTTGTTAAATAATAAAGGTGAAATTGAAAAGTTTTGAAACTTCTTTTAAGCAAATAATTGTGGTGTTTATTTAGCTTGCTTCTGTAAAAATATAGATAATCATGAATAACTCCGAAAGGATATCATCAGGCATAGAAGGCTTGGATGTACTTCTACAAGGCGGAATGATAAAAAATTCTATAAATTCAATTGTAGGTAGCAGTGGAACAGGAAAAACAACATTTGCTCTTGCATATGTTTACCAAGGTTTGTTAGAAGGAGATCACATATTATACTTATCTTTTGAAGAACCGCCCTCTAAGTTGATGCTAGAAGCAGAATCTCTAGGTATAAAAATCAAAGAAATAGCAAAGAATCATGACGACTTAATCCATTTAGTTGAAAGTGAGAAAATAGTTGAATTCATGACTAATATTCTACCAGCTTTAGCTCAGAAGCTTAAACATAAAAACCTCAAACACACTAGAATAATACTAGATCCTCTAACACCAATTTTATGGGAATTCCCTTCAGAAAAAGATCAGAGAAAAGTATTAACAAAGATATATCATCATTTGAGTTCTTTAGGTACTGTTTTACAAACTGTTGAAGAGCCAAATGCTTTTGGGCAAACAGATATTGGTTCAATCGAAACTAGAGTGCCAATATACCTTTCTGATTCTGTTGTGCATATTCAAAATCTTGGACTTGGTGGGAAGTATAACAGAACATGCAAAATTGTCAAATCTAGAAGAACAGCTCACCATGAAGGAATCTATCCTTTAAGTTTCTCCTATGGTCCAGGTATTGTTATAGATACAAGTACAATTAAAGATAACATCAAGAATCTCCCCTCACAGGATTTTAGATATATTGAACTTATGCAAAAAGTAAAAGCAATGTCAAAAGATAAAGATCCCAAAAAGCGCATTATTGCACAAATAGCTAATAACCTACTAGGAGATAGACAAAAGAACGAAACTAAAGACAATTTAGAATTAGTAAATGCATTAACAGACCCTCAAATTCTTCAAGAGGTTAGAAAATGAATTTTAACTATGGAATTTCATCAGAATTAAAAGATTTAAACTATCTAGACGATGTAGAAGGTTCAGTTCTTTTTAGAATAGATGGCAATGTAATAGATTCAGTTTTTAATGATAATCAATCACAAGATTTATTGCGAACAATACAATGGAGCAAAAGCAACGTAGAGAAAGTATCCATGGAAATGAAGAATAATAACCTTCAGAAAGTTACTTATGAATTAAATGACTTTTACATCCTTTTCTTTGTGGTTAATAGAGTTACAGTGTTAACAACGTTTGCTAATCAAAATGCAAATCTCAGTCTTTTATCTATTGAAGCAAAAAGAAAATCGCAAAATATTTCTCAGTTTTTGTGAGGTTTTACTAATGCAAATATCTACTGGAACAACTAGTCATAGATCAATAAACCAAGCCACTAAAAATGTAATTAAAGACGTTATAGAAGACATTAATGGGACACCAGATTTTGTGCTAGTTGCTTTTACATCAAATTATAGACAAAGTGATGAATACAAACAAGCTTTATCTAAAATCTGCGAAGAAAGTGGAACTACAAATGTAATGGGGGGTACTTTTCCTGGAGTCGCAACTTCAAATGAATTACCAACGACACAGGGATGTTCTTTAATGGCTATTAAATCTAGTGAGATCTCTTTTGAAAAACCTTTTAGCTACTCAAATGTTCGAATAAATCCAAAAAAAGGTTCGGAAATAATATTTGATGCATACCAGAAACAGAAAAACAAATCAAAAATAGGTTTCTTCCTCACACCTGGTCCGCTCTATCAAGATGATGCTTTTGAGCAAATGAAAATCCTAGATACAATTTTCGCTAAAAAATTCAAAGGAATGTTTAATTTCATTGGAAAAATAATTGACAAGAGTATGGGGAAAGGCGGATATGGAGGAACACTCTTTGCTGAGAAGATATTACATATGCTTCTTAATCAAGGAGTAGAGAACATATTAGGAGGAGCGACAATAGATTTAGATATGAAAGCATGTTATCAATTTAGTGGAGAAGAGATTTTTAGAAACGCACTAGTTGGAACTGTTTTCTCTTCAGACAAATATGAATTTGGTCATGGGTGGACATTTGATAGATCACAAAAAAGCAAGAAATTTGATATTTCGGGGTTTTTAAAAAGCAGTGGGTATATCCAGTATATTAACGAAAGGTCAGCAAATAGAGAATTTCGTGACATTATAGGCATTTCAGAAGAATTATATGAAGAAGCTTTTGGAAATTTTGCATATGCGTCATTGTTATACTTATCAGCTCTTAAAAAGCCGAATAAGGAATATGTTCCCTTCGTATCAGTATGTCATCCAATTTTAGATGGTGTTGTAACAACAATCCCTGAAAGATATTTGAATGAAAACAAAATAATAGCTGATTTCTTCACACAATCAGGTACCGGAATTCAAAAGTCTGCATATGATTGTGCAACAAATATATCGAAAAATCTTGAAAATCTTAAATTTGGTATTTTCATAAATTGCAGTAATAGACTCCTTATTGCAGGAGATAAAATAGATAAAGAAAATATGAAAATTAAAGAAGCTTTAGGAGACGAGGTTCCCTTTATCACACTTTATTCTGGAGGAGAATTTTCTCTTATTGGAAATAATCCAGTTTATTCTTCAGTTTCTGTTCACGGAATTGTAGCTGGTGAGAATAAAGTTCCTATAAAAAATGTGGTGTTTTAAATCTTTTTTTGGATATGAGTATTGATGAGTTCTTCAATTCCCTATAGCACAAAACAAGACAACATTCTCAAAATAGCTGTCCTTGGCTTAGGTTCTGTTGGTAAAACTACGATTTCAAAAAGTTTCTCTGGCGAAATGTCTAATCCCGATGATATATCAATGACTAAAGGCGTAGATATAACAGTGAAACGCATAGTTCACTGCGATAGAACAGTAACACTTCAAATTTGGGATTTTGCAGGTCAAAAACAATTTAGATTCATGATAGATGTTTTCTTAAGAGGAGTAAAGGGCATAATTTATGTTTACGATGTGACAGATATTGAGACATTAATCTATCTTAATGAATTTGTAGATCTAACTAGAAATTACTTAAACAACCATTATTATCAAAAAATACCAGAGATACTGGTTGGTAATAAGCTAGATTTAGAAAAAATTGAAGTTGCAATAGAGGATGTACATGAGTTCATGAAAACATATGAAATAAAGAAACATTTTCTTGTTAGTGGTTTGTATTCGCATAATGTTTCAGAACCATTTGAATACATGGTTGACCAAATTGTAAATAAGGAGAAAAATCTGACAGAGGAGCTGGTTTCTAAATACTCAAGCATTTGATGTGGTTTTTTAAGTGATATAAATGATTGAAAATAAATTTATTAGAAAAACATTCAATTGCGAACATTGCGGAAGAATGTTGGAGTGTAAAATAGATAGGAAACAACTTGAGGATTTAAAAGATAGCCAACTGTTTAATTTTGTTTTAATGCATGCAGATGATCACACATTGATTGTATCAATAGATGGAAGAGGAAATATAAGAAGATCTAGAATCGCATCTCTCAGCTCAAACGTAAAACAAAAAGCAGAATTTGAAGAATTCTCTGACTACACAATAATTGAAGAATGCAATAATCTCGTAGATGCATTCAATGTTTATCTAAAGAGTTCAGATACTGCTTAGGAAATCATTTAATGGTTTTTTTTGAGAATTCAATTCTTGTATAAATAAAAAATTAAAAAATAAAAATGTAAGAGTATTACCCAAATAATGCACTAAGACCTAAGTCTGTGTCTTCTTCAGGTTCTTCCTCTTTTTCTTCTTTTTCTTCTGCTGGTGCAGCTTTTTCACTTGCTGATGTTGGTGCTGCTACAGGTGCAGCAGCAGTCATTACTGCTGATTTTAAAGCATCTCCAATATCAACTTCCTTTAAAGCTGCAACTAGAGCTTTTATGCGAGAATCATCTGCAGTTGCTCCAGCAGCAGTCAAAATTCCTTTTATTTTAGTTTGTGTTATGTTTTCACCTAATTCATGTAATATTAATGCTGCA
>JAEOTE010000040.1 GCA_016839945.1 Candidatus Heimdallarchaeota archaeon
ATCCCCTATCCGTTAGCTGAGCTCCTCAGGAGCAACTGTTGACTACCAGGGTTGACCATATTTCATAGTGTAGAATGATACACTCTACTCAATAGGAGCCCGTATGGTAGTCTATTGCCTTTTTTTTGCTCCTTCTTTCCCAGATAGCTTATGCTTTCTCTAGAAGGTCCTCGATAAAAGGCAATAAAATATTATTTTCTTTAATCTTGAAGTTTTTTGTCCTTAACTTCTTTTTTAGTGAGATAAAAATCATCAAGAGAGGGATTATAATTGTTTTACAGTTTCAACTAAGTCTTGATGTTTATCAAAGAAATCTCTTGATGGTTTCAGCATTTTGATTAACACTTCAGCTAAATTCTTTTTTAGATCCATTGGATGAATTTCTCCTTGTGAATAAGATTCTTTGAATTCACTAAATGAATTAAAATCTACATCGCCACCAAATTTCTCATCTCGTTCTACCTTGAAATTGTCATATACATCAAATACAATATATTGAACCATTTCAGTAATAGGATTTCCTATTAGTTGTTTTGGAGGACACTGTGCTTTTTTGATTTTTCTTAGAATCTCCTCTTCACTATCATGAACAAAAATGCAGGTGTCTGGCTTGGATTTGCTCATCTTAGCATCTATTTGCATTGATAAATCAGGAACAGCTTCTGCATCCATTTTCTTCCCATATCCTTCTAATCCTGTTAATAATGGAGTGTGAAGACATGCAGGTTTTGTATAACCCAGTTTCTCTGCTGTATCTCTTGCTAACATATGTGCTTTTCTTTGATCCATTCCTCCCATAGCGAGGTCAAGTTCCATATCATATATATCAGCAACTTGCATTGCTGGATAATAGAGAAAAGCTGATTCCATTTCTCCTTCGGATTTTCTTCCCATTATAGGCATTGTTCTTAGAACTCTGGACAGTGTATTAGCTTTAGCCACGCGTATTACTTTTGCCCAATAATCACTTCTTTCAACTAGCTCAGAAGCCCAAATATATTGAATATTGGAACCTTTCACTCCAACAGATTCTAAAGCTTTTTGAAAATATTCTCCAGCTATGCTAATTTTATCCATATCTGCGCCAAGTTTGTTATTAATCCAACTATGCCAATCAGCAAGAAAAACTATAGTTTCAAATCCTGCTGCAGCTAAGTCTTTTAGTTTGTTTCCACAGACTACTCCTGTTCCTAAATGCACTAATCCAGAAAGTTCAAAACCTATGTAAGTTCTTGGTTTCCTTTTTTCTTCAATTATTTTCTTAATTTCTGATTCTAATATTATTTCTTCTGCATTTTTAGTAATTAGTCTCATTTTTTCATCAATTGACATTATTCATCACCAAGAATCTTTGAAATATCGAAGTTTTGTTGCCCTACAATAACCTTGTTAAAAAAACGATATTCCAAGGGCATCAACTCTTGTTAAAAATCTAAAATTTGCTCTTAAAGTTTTTGGCATAAAATAAAAAAAAGGAAGAATTAGATGTTTCTAAATTCTATAACCTTTACATTTGTGGGTTTTTTAGAAATTTCCCCTTTTCTAGCACCTATTACAGTTTTTATCCCTTTTGAGTATGCTTTTTCAAGTAATCTTTGAGTTATAACACCATCAATTACTATTGTATTTGCTTTCTCAATTTTATCTAACTCATCATAGATGTTTGCGGTTGTACTTCTTAGAATTTCTTTTTCATTATCATCAAAGACTACAACCTCTAACTTTGTTTTAATATCATTAACAATTTTAGTCAAGTATTCAGGTAATTGTACTTTTCGTATTTCCCTTCTGGGGGGTCTTTGAGTAGATGTTCTTGTTGAAGGCCTTCTTGATGATACAGAAGAAGATCTTGGTGTTACTTGCCTAGAAGGTTGTCTCTGTGTAGGTCTTTGTGGTTTAGGTTTTGGGGTATAAGATCTTGAAGATGGTTTAGGTTTTGGGGTATAAGGTCTTGAAGATGGTTTAGGTTTTGGAGTTGGAGCAGGAGTAGGTTTCTTCTTTTCTAGTTCTTTAGTAGGTTTGACTTCTTCTTTTTCCTTTATTTCTGGTTCTTTTCTTGGTTTTAGAATCTTAAGTTTTTTTTTTCTTCTGTGGCTTTGTTTTTTCATTAAATTCCTTAACTGTTAATCCTTTATCCACGCCAGTTAGAAAAACAGCTTTTTCTAAAGAAACTGCTCCACCCAAAGCTTTCTTTGTGTCTTTTTCATTTAAATCCTCAACTTCTTTACCTTTAGGAGCTCTTGCTACATATTCAACATGAGCTACTTGCAATAATTCTTTGAGAATTAAATCTCCTCCTCTATCCCCATCTAAGAAAGCTGTAACTGTTTTTTTCTTTATTAAATCGACAAGTTTGGGAGAGATGCTTGTACCATCTACAGCAATGGTATTATCAATACCATATTTTAGGAGGTTTACAACATCAGCTCTTCCCTCTACAAGAATAATTTTCTTTTCCTTTTCAAAACTTTGACCAGCTGAAAAACCTTCTTTTCCAATATTCATGATTTGACTAACTTTGGATGGTTTTTCAACTTCTAAACTAACAGAAGAAGAAAAGGGACTAACATTTTGATCCCACTCTCGAATAATCTCTGAAGCACGGTCAACAATTGATTGTCTTTTCTTAATTCTTATATCAACAATTTCCTCCAATTTAATTTTGCATGAACATGGACCTACACGATCCACAGTTTCAACTGCTGCTGCTAAAATAGCTGTTTCCATCCTTTGGAGGCTTGAAGGGATTATTATTTTACCTTTAGTTTTTCCTTTACTGCTTGAAAGTTCAACATTTATTCTTCCTATTCGACCTGTTTTTTGGAGTTCGCGGATATCAAGATTCTCACTAAGAAGACCATCAAGTTGCCCATATAATCCTCCTATGATATCAGGTTTCTCCACAACTCCATCTATCTCAAATAATGCTCTTATTTCATATTTTGTAGTTGAAGTGTCATTTTTAGTTCCCATGTATTTCACCTTTAACAAATGAATACGTCGTCTTTTGTACTATGTAGTTTACGATGAAATCATTGGATATTATAATGCCCCCTACCCTAATACTTGCTTTAATTTTACTCTTTTTTCTCTAAATACATTGAATACACATCTTCCTGTGTATTTGTGATTTTAAGGTAATTTGTAATCGTGATAGGAGTATTAAATTATAATATCCATCTATTTATCGTAAAGTTCATGTAAGCTTTATTATTACATTTGATATTTGTTTTTGATTTGATTTATCTTAATTTTGAAACATTGAACTAATCTTATTCAGTTCATGTGATTATTTAATCTATTTGTTAAAAAAGTTCCCATATATCACAAATAGATTGCTTCTGAAGTTTTTTGAAATGTTTTGCTTAAGTTTAAATAACTAAATAAGCTGTTAAGTCATGTGGATTAAATGAGTGTATGGTTGTATGTTGGTTTAGGAATAGGGGGAGGATTTATCCTATTAACCTTAATCTATTTCTTTATTCTGAAACGTAAGAAAAAAGAAGAGCACCCAGTACTTCTAAGAGCAAAAGAACTTATTGTTATGCTCACACAAAGGACACACACACTAAACAGAAGAATACAACAGCTAGATACAGAAGTTACTGAACTCTTAATTGTCAAGGATAAAGAAGATCTTTCGTTAACACGATTAGAGATAGTATTGGAAGACGTACCAAATAAAATAGAATCCAATAAAGAAGAAATTAGAGTATCAATCGCAGATATTGAAGATTTGAAAGAATATGAAAAAGAGATAAAACAAATAATCAATCAGAAAGAAGAAATAAAATGGGATGAATTAGAAAAATTATTAGATTTAGTTAAAGATAAAATGAAATATCGTTTTACTTGAATATATCAATAGGGATATAATTTCATTGGATTTTTTCCTGAATCTTTTCAAAAATAACCAAATAGAAATGCTTTTAAAAAATTGCTTGATGCAGAGAATAGAACTAAAAAGGTGTCAATGCTTGCCAGTTACAAATCCCGAATATCGTGCTATAGCTCGTTCTCATATTATGGATAAGAAAGTATGTCGTAAATGCTATGCAACAAATCCACCTACCGCAAAGAAATGCCGTAAGTGTAGATCTAAAGAGCTTAGGATGAAACGCTCTAACAGAAAATAGTTCTTACTGTTTTATTCTTATAATCACAAAAGTGTATTGACATAAGATTTAAATGTGGTCTATTGTCAATTTTAAATAATCGTTATTTAAAAATGAATGACTTGGTATTTGACAACAATGTGATAAGTCTATGAGTACTGAAAGCGAAGAAATAAACATAGAGGAAAAGCGAGAGCTTCTTTCTGATTTGAGACTAAGAAGGAAAGATCAAATAACAAAGCTACATGAGCTAAATAATAGACGTAATGAATTACGAAGTATACGTGATAAAAAGAATAAAGAATCAAAAGATCTTTTTGAAGAATCTAGAAATTCGAGAGAGAGAAGGGATCAAATCAACGAAGAAGTGCAAGTAAGAAAACAAATGCGCGATATTCTTCGTGAAGACGCAGATAAAATGGGTAAGAGACTTGTTGAATTAGGTTCTCAAATGAAGAATTTTGGTGCTCCTAGAAATAAAAGAGTTGGAGATAAAATTAGACGTCTGGAAAGACAACTTGAAACCACACCCTTTTTAACCAAGGAAATGGAAAAACAAACACTTCTACAATTGGAAGAATTAAGCTCAGAATTTGAAAGAATAGAACAATTCAAAGACTTAAGAAGCGAATTCCGTGAATTCCAAAATAAACTTCGGTACATGCAAACTGAAATTAAAACTTATCATACAAGTGTTACAACATTAGCTCAAGAATCACAAGTTCATCAAGAGAAAATGCTTAATGCAACTAAAGGAGCAAAAAAAATTAAAGAAGAAGCTGATGAAGCTCATGCGGAAATTATTGCGTTAAATGCATCAATAAGTGCTATTAGAAAGGAACTAGATGGTTTAACTCAAGGAGTTAAAAAATTATCTAGTGAGTTGGGTGTGGAAATTCAAGCAGCACGTAGGGCAAAGAAAGTTGAAGCTAAACGAGTAAGAGATCAAAAGCTTGATGCTAAGGCTGCAGAAATCTTAAAACGGTTTGAAGAGGGCGGTAAATTAACTTTAGATGAGTTCAAGGTGCTTATGGAGAGAGGATTAATTTAGCCTAGTCGATTTTTTATCTGTATTCACAATTTTTAAAATGAATACTTCTTGAGTATTATAAAATCAACATACAGATGATATTAAGTGAAATTACCTATTTGTTTAATCGATGCTCAAACTAACACTTTGTGTAGAAAATGCAAACAACTTCTTCGAGATGGAAGAATAAGTGACATAGATATTGAAATTTCTAAAATTCTACTAGATTTATCGAATACTGAAAGAGACATAAAAAACGTTGCGTTTTATTCTGCAATTGAATTAGATGAAGTTGTTATTTTAATAACAAGACATCAAGACGTTCCTTTACTTTCAAAAAAGGAAATCATAGATAAAATCAAACAAGTTGTGCATAAAGAGATTAGATTTTTAGAAAGAACTAAAGATCCTAAGAAACTTGTTGAGAGTCTTCTTCACCCAATACCTATTCTCAACGTTTCAACACTATACTTACCTCCATTCTCTGACAAGGAATACAAAATAGAGATAAGTAAAAAGTATAAAAATCAGTTACCTATTCCTGAAGAAGTTGTTGTACAAACAGTCACATCAGTCTTAGAAACAGAAGCATATATTGAATATCTTTAGATTATAACGAGAAAAATGAAGAAAAACATGATGCTAAAGTTATCAAGAAAACTGGCAGTATATGCAGTTTTATTTTTTATAATAGAATCGCTATAGATTTATACAAACATTTTATATTCAATTTATATGACCTTTGAATTTAAGCAAGTAATAGTGGTTCGAACTGACTTGAAAATGTCTAAAGGGAAAACAGCAGTTCAAGTTGCTCATGGTTCTGTTACATCATATGTTAAAACAAAGAAATATTACCCAGATTGGGCGAATAAATGGTTCTCTGAAGGACAAAAGAAAATTACAGTGAAAGTAAAGACAGAAGAAGAAATACATGAATTAGCAGAATTAGCAAGAAGGAATGATGTCCCTTATGCGATTATCAATGACGCTGGTCTTACTGAATTACCACCAGGAACCACAACTGTCATAGGTATAGGTCCGTCTAGGGAAGAAAAAGTTGATAAAATTTGTAGTAATCTACCTTTACTTTAGCAGGTGTAATAAATGGATCCCACAAAATCTTCACTTCTCTTGACACCTTTTGTCACAAAAACTGAAGGTATTGGTGGAGAAATAAAACAAGAAGCAGAAGATTTTGTTGTGGGAGAAATAATTGAGGACGATTACATTCTGAATCCTAGAATGAACGATTTTGAACTTCCTGGACGTAAAGGAATGTTTCTACATTTTGTTCTAGTAAAACAAGATATAGATACGTCAAATGCTTTAGATTGGATAGCAAAGTTATGGAATGTCCCGAGAAATTACATCAGTATAGCAGGTTCAAAAGATAAAAAAGCTCTAACAGGGCAAAGAGTTTCAATTTGGGGTATTAACAAGAAATTTGAAGAAGGAAAAATAGAGGAAATTAACCTTCCAAAAATAAAAACTAAATCACTATGTCTGAAATTAAGCGAAATAAGATTAGGTAATCTCAAAGGAAATTTTTTTGATATAATAATTCGTGATATTCCTTTTAGTCCAGAAGAAGCTAAAAAGAGGATTGAGTCTTGTATCCAAGAGATAGAAAAAAAGGGAGGAATTCTAAATTCTTTTGGTTCTCAAAGATTTGGAAATATTAGACCTATTACACATTTAGTTGGAAAAGAAATAATCAAAGGCAATTTGAGAGAAGCGTTGAGGATCTATGTCGGACAAGTATTCGAAGAAGAGCTTGATGAAACAAAAACAGCTAGGGAATTGTATTGGGAAACAGAAGATCCGAAAAAAACACTCAACTTACTTCCAAAACACCTTAAAATTGAAAGAAAAATACTGCACAGTTTAGACAAAAGAAAAAACGATTACCGTCAAGCTTTAGGTTCCTTACCTCTTCAATTTCAGAAATTGTTCATACACGCATATCAGTCATTTCTTTTTAACAGATATCTTACAATACGTTTTGCGAATTATAACAAGAGTCTGGAAGAAGCTATTGAAGGAGAAAAACAAGAGGGCAAAGTAGTTTATGCACCTTTGATTGGAGGAAAAACCCAACTAAATAAACAAACTAAAGAGATTTATGAACAGATTTTTGAGGAACAAGGAATAAATCTAAACAATTTTCAACAGCCATTGACTATTAAAATGGGGGGTAAGGGAACATTAAGGTCAATTGGTTTTTTACCTCAGAAAACATCTCTTCTGGAAGTAAGTCATGATAAAAACAATAAGATGAAAACAAAAGCCAGAATATCCTTTCAAATTCAAAAGGGATCGTATGCAACTGTGCTTCTAAGAGAGTTTATGAAAAATGAATAATTTTGTTATTAATATTTGAAAAGAATGTAAAAAGGTAATAGTTAAAATAAGAAGAAAATAGACGTGTTAACTACATTCTGTGGTTAATAAAAAATCTTTAAATAAACAATTGTTGAGTGACGGGCATATGTATCCTATAATAGACAGAAAGGAGATGACACCTGAAAGTATTTGGTTAAAAATTCAAGCGCCTGACGTTGCAAAAACATGTAAAGCAGGACAGTTTGTAATACTTCGCTCAAATGAAACAGGTGAGAGAATCCCTTTAACTATTGCAGACTGGAATCAAGAGGAAGGGTGGGTTTCTGTTATTTTCCAAAAAGTAGGAGCTAGCACGTATGAATTAGCAGAATATAAGACAGGAGATAATCTATTAGATTGTGTTGGTCCACTTGGGATTCCAACTCATTCAGAAAATGCAGGAAACACTGTCGTTATAGGAGGAGGGTTAGGTATTGCTATTGCTACACCTGTAGCTAGAGCTTACAAGCAAGCAGGTAATCATACAGACGTAATTATTGGAGCAAGAAAAGCTGAACTACTGTTTAATGTTGAAGAAATAGAAAGCTTTGCAGATAAACTTCACATATGTACAGATGATGGATCAGCTGGTAGAAAAGGATTTGTTACAGGAGTACTGCAAGACATAATTGATAGTGATCAAGACATTGGAACTGTTTTTTGCGTTGGTCCACCAATAATGATGAAGTTTGTTGCAAAGATAACTGAAGCTTATAACATTAAAACTGTAGCTAGTATTAACACAATTATGCTTGATGGAACAGGAATGTGTGGAGCTTGCAGAGTAACGGTAGGTGGAGAAACGAAATTTGCATGTGTTGATGGTCCAGATTTTGATGCACATAAAATTGACTGGGAAGAGATGATGGCTAGGTTAACAGCATACAAAGAAGAAGAAAGAGAAGCCATGCTTGATTACCGTGAGAAGGAAAAGGAATGCCAGAATAAAAAACAAGGTGAGATAAATGAGTGAAAGAAAACCAAGATCTCAAATTATCAGAACCAAACTTCCTATGCCTAATCAACATCCTGAGGACAGGATTAAAAATTTCGATGAAGTTCCATATGGATACAATGAAGCAGAAGCAGTTTTTGAAGCTCAAAGATGTTTACAATGTAAGAATCCACCATGTGTTAAGGGTTGCCCAGTAGAAGTTCCTATTCGTGATTTTATAAGTCTTATTAAGGAAAATAAATTTCTTGAAGCTGCAGCTATCATAAAAACAAAAAACAGTTTACCTGCAGTAACAGGAAGAGTATGCCCTCAAGAGCTTCAGTGTGAAGCTAGATGTGTTTTAGGAAGGAGACATCAACCTGTTGCAATAGGAAACCTTGAAAGATTTGCTGCAGATTATGCTAGAGATGCAGGAGAGGATTTGCCAAAACTCCCCACTTCAACTGGAAAAAATATAGCGATTGTTGGTGCAGGCCCCGCAGGTTTAACTTGTGCTGGCGATCTTGCTTTAGTAGGTCATAATGTTACTATTTTTGAAGCATTACATGCTCCAGGTGGAGTTCTTATCTATGGTATTCCAGAATTCAGATTACCAAAAGATATCGTAAAATATGAAATTGATTACCTTCAGGAACTAGGTGTAAAAATTAATTTAAACTATATAATTGGAAAAAACAAAAGTGTTGATGAACTTCTTGAGGAGTATGATTCAGTTTTTGTTGGATCTGGAGCTGGTGCCCCTCGCTTATTGAACATTGTAGGCATCAACCTAGTTAACGTTTATAGCGCAAATGAATATCTGACACGCATAAATTTCCTTAAAGCCTACAAATTCCCAGAATACAAAACACCTGTTAAAAAAGCTAAAACAGTTGTGGTTATAGGTGCAGGGAATGTTGCGATGGATGCAGCACGAACAGCGAAACGTCTTGGAGCTGAGCATTCGATCATTGTTTATCGTAGAAGTCGAAAAGAATGTCCAGCAAGAGTTGAAGAAGTTCATCATGCTGAAGAAGAAGAGATAGAATTTCGTTTCTTAACAAATCCAGTAAGAATCATTGGAGATGAATTAGGTAAAGTTAGAGCTGTTGAATGTCTTGAGTATGAGCTTGGAGAACCAGATGAAACAGGACGTGCAAAACCTATTCCAATTCCAGGTTCAGAGCATTTGATTGAATGTGAAGTAGTAATAATAGCAGTAGGAAATGATCCAAATCCCATCATTCCAAGAACAACACCTGATTTAGAAGTAACAAAATGGGGAACTATTGAAACAGAAAGAAG
>JAEOTE010000178.1 GCA_016839945.1 Candidatus Heimdallarchaeota archaeon
ATTAACAAATTCCTTGAACAAGCAGGATCTCTAGAATGTAAGAACATAGTTGAACATGAATTTCAAAGTTGGAAAGATTTTCAAGATTTCAGAAAAACTTGCGAAAAATGTAATGAACTTATAGAATTGTCATCAAACGAAGCAATAGACATCATTAAAACTATAAAAACATAAATTGGAACAGTTAGTTGATAAAGAAAAATAAAGAGAAGAAATGTTACTTTATTTCTTCTTGAATTTTTTCCAAAGTTTTTCCTTTTGGTTCATATTTGATGACAATTAAACTTATAATGGGTACTAGTGCAATTGCACCTGCGACGATGAAGAGTATCAAATAAGTAGTAGCTGTTTCTACAAATAAGATTGCTGAGGCAATTAAAGGTCCTACAACATATCCTATTCTCGAAATTGTTAAAGATAAACTGGTTGCAGTTCCTCGCTTTTCTGTAGAGAACATTTCAGGGATATAAACAAGAAGGAATCCTAAGAAACATGCCATAAAGAAGTAAGTAAATACCATGAAGACATAATGACCATGCAAGGATAATCCCAAGTATGAAAGTGCTGCACCAACACTACTGAAGATGAAAGCAATGATTCTACCTAACTTATCCATAATGATTCCTATTGACAATGCACCTAGAATTGTTGCAGCTCCACCAAATATCAGTATTGTTTCAAACCTTTCAGGAGTAAAACCTTGAATATTCACATAAAATGATGCTATTGTACTTGTTGCCATTCTGAAAGCAATATTCCAGCATAAATAGATTGAACCAAGTACCACGACAAGAAGCCAATCTCTGCTTGTAAATTGGTTGATTATTTCTTTGAATTTAATACGTTGCTTCTTTACTTTGAATTCTTCACGATGAGTTGACCATCTCTTAGTTTCTTTCATGAAGATCCATCCTACTATAAGGAGTAAACCAAAAGCTCCCATCAAACCGTACATCCATTGCCAGCCTATTCCATCAGCTATTACTTCTCCAACTAGTGCATAAAGAGGTATTAAACCAATCAAAAATGCTAAACTACCATTAAAAGCTCGTCTTTTGGGAGGAGATTCTTCAGAAATAGGTATTGTCCACAGATTCACATTTGTACCCAAGATTACCATTGCATAGAATATCATAAACACCCAAAAATTGAGATGTCCTACTATACCAATTAGTAGCGCACTTCCACCCATCAGGATTAGAAGGATTAAAATGCCTATTTTTCGTCCCCAGAGATCAGCTGCTCCACCAATTAGAAAAACAAGGAAGGCTAGTATCCCAAAAATTCCTTGCCAGAATAAGAATCCTTGTAAATCAATACTACCAAAATGATTCACAATTTTTGGAATTGCTGTTGTTTCAATTAAAGACAGATAATTATCAACTAAAGCAATAAGACCCATAAAGCTAACCAAATATATCATATATTTTTTAGAACGAGGTCTTGATTCATTTACAGTTTCTGTTGTCATAAAATCCATTAGAAATGCACTTAATTAAAAACCTTGCTCATTTTCTCAGAAAAAATATTCTTATAATCTCTCTCCTTATTCCAAAACAAAATCTACTGCTTCTAGAATTAACGCATTATAATCTTCAGGATAGTAATGCCCAGTTTCAGAACAAGAAATAAAATTAATTTCAGCACCTTTTTCCATTAAAAATTTAGTTACTTTCTCAGTTATTTGATAACGTGGATCTTCTTCACCTACAATAAAACATACTCGGATTTTATCTTTAATTTCCTGTATTTTTCCCTTCTCAATAAATTCATTATCAAGGTAGTATACAGAGGGAATAATTCCAATAAAACCACTAGCTAAAATTTCTTTTGTAAAGTAACTAATCAAACCAATATCAATACCTTGTGAAACTCCTGCAATAATAACTTGTGAATTATCAATTGAGTATTTTTCTTTCAGAAAATCAAGGCATTCACTAAGGTCTTTAATTGATTTTTCCTGATTATCCCAGAGGTAATGAGATTTACTAATTTCTTGAGAGGATTGTAGAGAAACAATAATTACTTCTCTATAGTTAACCAAGTCATGCCACAATATGTCAGAGTCTTTTTCATTACTACTCCTACCATGGAGAGAGATTATTAGAGGATATTTTTTCTGCTTAGAGTAAGTTTCAGGTAAACGTACAAACAAATTAGGTGATTCTTTGGAAAGAATGGAATCACTTTTTTCTTCAGATAAGTCTATTAATTTTTGGAATATTGGTGAATCTAGTAATTTCTCATAACCAAGCTCTAGAAAGGTTTTTGACCACCAAGCTCCTTTAGAAAAACCTTCTTCAAGAAGATATAGAGTCTCTTCAAAATTACCTGAATAATAATGAAAAATTGATGCCCAAGAATATGTTGTTGTAGGCTCTTCTGGGAATGCTTTTATCATCTCTAGAATAATTTTGTGTACTTCTTCAAAATTTTCTTTTTCAAAAAGTGAAATTAATTTATTTTGCATAATAAAGAGATCTAAATCCTGCTTCTTGATTTCTCGATTTTCAGTTATTATATAATTCAACTTATCACCCTATTTACCACAGTGTAAGCTGTTCAGTCATTTATGAATTTATTTACAACAATATATTACTAAATTTTTCTACCAACCTTCATCTCTTTCAGCAGAACAAAATTAATTTAGATTCAACTTACTGTTATTGTTTGAGATTGATATGTATGTTTAGAGAACAAACATTAAACATCACAGTGCAATAGTTCTTAATATTCATCTGTCTTTTCTTGTTACCAAAATAATGCGAAAAATTAATTGAGTTAGAATAGATAAAGTTACATATTAAAATTCTCAAGTTATGGTGAGTCTGAAGCTTATGCAAGAAGATAGTGTCATTAAGAAACACAAAGAATTGGAAGAAGAACTTAAGACTAATGAATTTGGCCAATTATTTTTGGAATTTCTATCAGATTTTATGAATAACAAGCCAGATTGGATTTTTACTTTTGCTGAAAAGTATAATCTAGATGTTGAAAATCTGAATAATAAACAAAACATTCATTTTAATGCTATCTTTGCTAAATTTATTCGGAATGATGAACTGAAATTAGTTAATATCAGAACCCATTCTTCAATACTTATAGAAGTAGATGTATATTTTGAAAAACTAAATCTAGTAATATATGTAAGATTTGAAAGGGAAAATGAGGAGAGTATAGATTTGAAAAGTTTGTTATTCTCTTTCTCCTTGCATAAGCTCGAAGATAAGATTAAAGACAAGTTATCTCAAGAGGAAACAGTTGATGCACTAAATAAAGTGATACAATTAGCAGCTGAGAAAGATTGTTTTTCGGGTAATGTACTGATTACAGAGAAAAATGAACCCTTGTTCCAAACATCAGCTGGTTATGCTAGTTTAAGTTATAAAATTCCAAATAACATTGACACTAAATTTGATCTTGGTTCAATGAATAAGATATTCACAGCTGTTTCAATACTTCAATTATATGAACAGAAGAAACTCGATCTCCAAGAACCCATAAGTAGATTTTTACCCGATTTTCCGAATAGTGAAAAAATCACTCCCCATCACTTGTTATCTCACACTTCAGGGCTAGGATCATTTTGGAATGAACTATATGAAGAGAGATTTGCAAAAATTAGAACAACTGACGATTATCTTAATTTATTCAAAGATGATCCATTACTCTTCGAGCCAGGTGAGAAATTTCAATATAGTAATTCCGGTTACATTGTTTTAGGCAAAATCATTGAAGTTATTACTGGTCTCAGTTATGATGAATATGTTGAACAGAACATTCATTCAAGGACAGATATGAAAAATACTTCATGTTTTGATATTGATTCAATTGTACCAAATCGAGCAATGGGGTATACAAATAGCAACTCTAACATAAAAAAATTTGTTACAGAACAGCTGTTCAATAATTTCCTTATCTTGCCTGTAAAGGGCAGTTCAGCTGGTGGGGGGTATTCTACTGTAACTGATTTAACTAATTTTGCAAAAGCTTTGAATAATGGTGAACTAATTTCTAAACAATCTTTGGAATTGATGAAAAATCCTCATTCAGAAATGGTTTCTGGTAACTTCAGAAATTATGGTTATGGTTGTCAACAAGGTAAAATTGGTGATTTAGAATACTACGGACATGGAGGAGGGGCGAATGGTGTTGCTACAAATCTAATGATTATACCTGAGAAAGATATGGTTACTGCTATATTAACAAATTATGATCCTGCTTATGAAATAATAGTTGAAAAGCAGATAATCGATATTATGGAAAGATATCTAAGCAAATAATTAAATTAGGATTTAATAA
>JAEOTE010000041.1 GCA_016839945.1 Candidatus Heimdallarchaeota archaeon
ATATCTCCAACCATCTCTTTTATTTCTTCTGCAACTTCATCAATTTCCAATCCTTGATCTCTACGTAATGCTGCGTGATGTGCTAGAAGTCCTAAACCATGGGATATTGATAGAGTATCAACACAAATAATATTTTCCTTGTCTACTCCTTTAGCTGCAACTACAGAATTCTGATAAGTAGCAGAAAGTTTGTGGGATAAACTTATTGAAAGCACTTTTTCGTATTTTTCTAGTGCTTCTTTGAAAACTTCGTTAAAATCCTTTGGTGGGGGTTGAGTTGTTGTAATTATTTCGTCTGATGTTTTTAATTTGTGAATTACATCATCTACTGAAAGTTCTATTCTATCTAGATATTCCTTTTCTTTTTCGATGATTCTCATAGGAACACTGTAGATATCATGCTTTTCCATAATCTTTTTTGGTATATCTGCTGATGAATCTACAACTATAGCAAAATTGTTAGTCATGATGAAGCTCTTGTAAGGTTATTTATATTATTTATTTCACTACGATATAATATTGAGAGTTCAAAAGAACTGCAATTTCTTTAGATATTAGTTTCCTTATTACAGTATAAGCCAAGTAATTCATACATAAAGAGTAATAATTCATTTTCTTATTATTTAGTATTTTATTTAATTTTTTAAAGAATAACTAATTTAAATTTATAAGACTAAGACTTAATTTGTATAAGTCGTGGTTTTTCTAGGACTCCTAGAAAAGAGAATTTAGTATAAAAAACTCAAAATGATCAATATGCGAGACTTAAAAAATTGTTCAATAGCAATTTACATTTCTTTAAAATATATGAGAGAATTTCCAATAATCCGAAATTTAGAAGAAATTGTTACTAAATTAAGAGTAATCTATAGCTCAAATGAGCAGATTATAAATAAAATTGCAGGTATTCAAACTGAAGAAGAACCCGAACTTCAAGACGTTATTAAATTACTTGTTAAAAAAAACATTGAAGAAATAAGGAATCATGATTCTGAAGTTTCAGCTTTTTCAGTGGAACTTTCAGAGATTCTTTTCAATAATAAGCTTTCAATTCCAGACTTAGAAAAATCCTTTATTGAGATATCTGAAAAATATACTAATCTTTTGATATCCTTTCCAGAATTTAAAGGATTTTTTCATGAGTTGATAGGTTTAAAGCTAGATAAAGAAAATAAATTAATCGAAGCAGCTAAATATTATGAAAATGCAGGAAAACATTTTCTCAATCTTCTTAGTAAAAAAGAATCTAGTTCATATAATGAATATCAATTATTTGGTTTCATGATAAATAGATATGGAAAATTCTATGAAATGCTTGATCAATACAGACTTGAGAAAGAAAACTCGAAATCAGTTTTAGAACTTGAGATAGATACTCTCTCTAATTATTTAGCATCCATATATAAACTAGAGGGAATTATGGAAAGTTCAAATATTCAACATTTGCAGGATGAGATTCAAGATATAAATAATAAAATAGATTACTTGTTAGAGATCAAGAAAAATATATGATTTAGCTGAAATGATAGTTGGAACAGCCTTTCTTATAACCATTTATGTCCTATACCTTTTTAGAATAGCAGAAAAAACACATCTTTTAGAGAAAAAACTTCTTTAAATATTATATTATTTTATATTGTTTCTAGAAAAATTTATTTACTCTTTTTACTATTATTTATTATGGCTTCTCTTGTAGAATTACCTAAATGGTTAAGAGTTTTTAACATATCAGCAGGTTCTATTACAATAATTCTAGCAATATTATGTCTCGTTTTCATTAATAGAGACCTACAAACTTTAATTATTGTTCTCGCCATTGCTTTGATAATAATTGGGATTTTTCGCACTTTAAATGGTATTTTGCAAAAATATTTAGAATGGTATGTACGAGTTCTAAAAATCTCTGTAGGGATTCTTGTTTTACCAATATCTATAGCTGTTCTAGCCCTTTCAAATGTAATTCCTGAAAGAATTGTTTCTCTTCTTGCAATTGTCTTAATACTTAGTAACCTTTCTAGGATAACTCTTGGGAGTACTTCTGTGGAATACCCCAATTGGTTCAAAGTTCTTACAATACTTATAGGAGTATTAACAATAGTTGCAGCAGGAATAGTTCTCTTATTTCAATCAATCGCTGAATATACAGTTATAGTACTACTAGCTATTACTTTTATTTTCAGTGGATCAGGATGGATTTATGCTGGAATAAAAAATATTGAAGAACCCTGAAAATGGTATAAAAAGAAGCAAAATGAATAGGAAGATTGTTCTTTCTATTCTTAATATCTTCTTGGTCTTTGTTGTTGATAGCACTCTCTACAATACACTGGTCTTGATCCATCAGGTTTGAAAGGCACTTCTGTTTCTTCCCCACATTTAGAACAAGTTACTTTATGGAGTTCTACTGGTCTTTGACTAAATCCAGAACTTCTTCCTCTATTTCCACTTCTATTGTATGGCTTATTACCACTTCTACTTCGATTATTTCTATACGACATTGTTTTTACCTTTGTTTATTTTTTGCAGCTAACCTATAGCAAAATTAGTTTATTTATGCAAAAAACTGTTTTAATTTGTTTATTTCCCTCAGTTTCTCATAAAATACCTAGTTCTAGCTAATTAAATTCTCTACAACTCTGCAAAAGAATCTCAACTATTTAAACAATAATATATGACTGAAATTTCTCTTTTAGTGTTTCATAGTTTGTGTAATTTTTTTCATAGAAATATTCTCATAGCAGTAAAATAATTTATATCTATTAAAGAATGAAACTTCTTTAAATATCGATTTCTTTCTTCATCTTTGATATTTAAGAGGAATTAAAATGGATAATAAAGAAAAAGAGTTTTTAGAGTATTATAAGGTTCAAAGTGAGTTAAGTGATCCAGGAAAATTTGTTTATCTCTATGATGATTTACCTGATGATATTCCTTCTATAGTTAAGATTGTTCAGAATACTATCATCCACTTCTTCTGGACTACAACGGATAAAACTTATGGAATTTCTCTTAAGGATATTGAAGCAACAGGAAGAGATCCTAATAAAGAACATAACCAGAGAAGAATTGAAGAAAAACTTTCTACCTTTGTTTCTATTAAAGATACTACCTTAACTGAACATCGAGATCCTATTGATCGTGTTGTTGGTAATTGTCGTGATTTTGCTTTACTTCTAACCTCTATCCTTAGACATAAAGGTATTCCTGCTAGAGAAAGAAGTGGCGTATCGAGATATTTCTATCCTCCTCCCAAAGATTTCCACGAAGATCATTTCATCACTGAATATTGGAATGAGAATGAGAACCGTTGGATTATGGTTGATTCTCAAATTGATGAAATTCAGAGGAGTGTTCTCAAATTAACTATGGATACTTATGACATCCCTGATGATCAATTCTTAGGAGCTGGAAAATCTTGGCTTAAGCTTCGAGAAGGAATAATCAAACCTGAACAAATAGGTGTAGGTCAATATACAGGAGAATCATATACCAGATATAAACTCATTCAAGACTTAGCTAGTTTAAACAAAGTTGAAGTTATGGCTTGGGAATCCTGGGGTTTTTGTGCTAGCAAGGATGAACTCGCTGATGAAGGATATGAACTGCTGGATCAACTTGCTAGAGATATTGCTAACTCAAGAGACTCTGATGCATTCTTTAAACTAAAGAAATTGTTTGAAAATGATGAAAGGTTTAGAGTACCTGAGAATTATAAACACAATACATCAACATTCAAGTATTGACTATCGTTTGATGACTAGAATCTTCATCTTTCATTATTCTGAAGAAGGTTTTCCTTCTTTTCCCCAATGAGTCTTTGGAAGAACATGAACAAGCACTCTAACAACTTCAGCGGGTGTTCCCATTTTTACGAAAACATCTGTTATTCCTTTGATTATTTCCGCTACTTGCTCATCAGATCTTCCTTCCCACATGTGTACATGAATGACTGGCATTTTTTAACCTCTGATTCTTATTTATTTCGTCTAAAAGGAAATTTGAGTTCATTAAGTTTTCTTAACGATAAAAGAAAAAAAATATGTTGAATTACCATTGAGTTTTTTTCAACAATTTTAAAATTAGAATTCCTAACCCAAGAACTCCACAAGAAATGGTCCAAACTATAGTAATCCAATACCAATGTGTTTCTACTCCAGGTAAGAATCGCACAAACCAGTCTACCCAAAGGATAATCAATATTACTAACCATAATGTGCAGGCAATTAGGAGATTTCTCTTACTTCTAGCTGAGAAGTATATAGCTCCTATGAGACCACCAGCGAAAGACCAACCTATAGCTATCCACATCCACATAAAGATGTCACCAGGAAGCCATGAGTATGTAGCCCATAATACAATCATTATAACAAGCCAAATTGTACCAATTATCGATTCTAAAGTTACTTTTTTTGATTTTTCAGTTTCTTCAGACATTCAATCATCTCTAATAGTAGTAATATACTCATTATTTATGAATTATTTAAGTTTTAATGCGAACTCAGACCTTAGTGTCATCATTGAGATATCAATCTATTTTTTGTCCACAGCTTGTACAAAAACGGTTGTCTTTCTCAAGAATGACTCCACAGTAGTCACAGAATATGTTTTCCTTTTGTTTGAATTTCTCTGATGGAACAAAATCTTTACTTTGTTTCCCTTGATCTATATTTTCAAAATCCTTATAATTTTCTTCAATTCTCATTGGATAGGCTCTAGTAGGTCTTTGTACTCTTGCTCTTGGTAGAAGCATTATTCCAGATAAAACTAAAACTATCACTCCTCCTGCTATAGCTATAAATATCCAAGGAAATGATTCATCAAATAAACCATTATTAAACGCTATAAAGAATCCCACCCCTGCTAATAAAATCAAAATAGCAGTAATACCTTTGATTATGTTAACATTTCTGTTACTAGACATTTCAAACAAAAGTAGTTACAGACATTTATTAAATCAGCTGAATTCTTAGAGTCAATCTTTTTTTTCTGGTTCAGTTGATATTTCTTTCAATTCTTCTTCAATCAAATCAGTTATCTGTTTTAATTCCCCTTCATCTTTTGGTTTAACAACTGGATCTTCTATAGCTGTCTTAGCTTCTAGAAAGAATTTTCTCGCTTCTTCCTCTAAACCATGTTTCTTAAAATCCCTAGCTATATTAACCAAGCCCCATCTGTACAATATTGCATGGTCTTCAGTAAATCCTGATGTATCAACATCTAGTGCTTTGAAACTTTTGATATAGTCGATTGTTTCATCAAAGAATCTATTATCCTCTGAAACTTTTTCATGTCCTAGAATAACTTTGTTGAATTCAATCTTTTTATAATTTTCTAAGGTTTGAATGAACCTGTCAAGATTATGCCAGTTTATTGAAGCAAGAGGTCTGACTACACTATCACCAATAATTAGTGTTTTATCAATACTATCATAACAACTTGCAGAATCCTCTGTGTGTCCTGGAGTGTAGAAGAATTCTACTCCTTCATCTACAAAGACTAATCTGTCGTTGAAGGTCATATTTGGAAAGAGTAATTGTTCTGCAGCTTCCTTGTAAGCATCATATTTAGAGAGAAGCTCTACTGTTTCTTGGAATTTTTTTGTGCTTAAATGATGACCTATGATTAGATCTGATTCTATTAGCCAATTATTTCCTGTATGATCATAATGGTGGTGTGTATGAAATATAATTACTGGTTTTGTTAGAAGTTTGTTTTCTTCAAGGTATTTCTTAACTTCCTCCATCTGGTTTTCCAGTACGACACCAGTATCAACAATGAAAAGGTAATTTGGACTGTTTATACAATAGATTTGGACAGTAAATGGATCACTTGGTAGATTGAATAATATTCCTCGAGACC
>JAEOTE010000042.1 GCA_016839945.1 Candidatus Heimdallarchaeota archaeon
TCAAAGTCACTTTACTTTTTGATAATTGTAATTCAATACATAAAATATCTTTCCATTACTCACAAAGTGCACTACTAATCAAAAACTATATAATATAAACTTCTAAATCATCGTTGATGGCAACTCCCGAATTTGGTACTATAAGCGCTACAAGAATGGAGCTCCTTAATACACGTGCTCGGATACGTTTAGCTCAAAAAGGACACGATCTCCTCAAAGAAAAGATGGACGCACTAGTAATTGAGTTATATGCCATTAAAGATGAAGTTCGTCAAGCTAGAAAACAAGTAGAAGAGGAGTTACTAATTGCGTATCAATCCTTAACAAAAGCGGAAATGATTGTAGGTCCTGATAAAATAAGAGACTTAGCACAGTATGCTCCTTCAGTGTTAGAAATAAAAACACAAACTGTAAGTATTATGGGGGTAAAATCAGCTCGTTTCATTGTTGATGAAGTCCAAAAAGAAGGAGAAGAAGTGTTTTATGGCTTAACTAGCTCAAGCGCACAATTAGATAGAGCTATTGTTTATTTCAGAAAATCTCTTAGAACTCTTATGATAATTGCTGAAAAAATGACCTTATTGGAGAAATTAGCAACTGAAATAAATAAAACAAAAAGAAGAGTAAATGCTCTTAACTATATCTTGATACCAAAACTTAGAGCAACTGCTACTTTTATCGCTAGTACTCTTGAAGAACAAGAGAGAGAAACATTTTCAAGATTAAAGAGAGTTAAAGCTATCTTGGAAGCAAAAAAGAAATAGTAAAACAAGTTGATTATTTTAACAAATACTTTGTCCTAAACTTTAATATTTTCATTTAGCTTTTAAAATGATATTTTCAAGATAATATTACCCTTTTTAACTTGGCAACATTAATAGAGTTTATTAATTATAATATCTGTATTAATGACAGAGAAAGAAATAAAAATCTTCGATATACAAAAATAATAGAGGCAAAGATATGACAATTGTAGATTGGTTTCAAAATTTACCTCCACTGGGTTTAGACCCTGGCATTAAAATGATAATTTATCTTCTAGTTATCTTTACACTCCTAAGCAGTTTGATAGTACTTCTTACTACAAGAGCTTACAGAAAAGGGAAAGGACCCTCTTTGCTGGATTTAGATCTTGATTCAGATATACCGACACCTACTGATATACCTGCATCAGAAAGAATAGCAATTTTAAACATTGAAAAGGCTAAGTTTGAAGGAGGACAACGTGCATTATCTGATGCTCATAGGAAGAAGGAGATAAGTGAATCAATTTTTGGTAGATTATCTGTTAGATATGCAGGCGATGTTAAGAAGATTGAGGATGAAATTGAGAAGACATCAAGAGAAGCAGAGGTATCTCAACTTGAGGAAGAATTAAAGAAAATGCAAGGTGATTATTTAAGCAAGATTAAAGGAGAAGAGACGATAGCAGTTCCAACTCCAACACCAAGTGAAGCACCACCTGCACCTCCTAAAAAGAGGAGAAAAAGAGGTGCACCAGCAGCAACTCCAACTCCACCAGCACCTACACCAACACCACCAGCACCAAGCGCAGCACCACCACCTCCAACTGTGGGTAAAACACCACCTGCTACAGCTGTTCCAACACCTCCAATGCCTACAGTACCACCAAAAGTAACACCTCCAAGCGCAGCACCCTCAATTCCAGCACCAACCGTTCCAACTCCCAAACCCCCATCTGCTACTCCATCTGCAGGAGAAGGAGAAGGAGATTTGTTCGCAAAAAGTACATCTATCGCTGCATTACGCAAAGAAATGCTCAAAGAATTAGACAGACTTAAGAAATTCATGAGCGAGCAACAGTAAACCATTGTAGGTAAGAGCACAATCATAAATAGAAAATGGAAACTATTTTATTTTCTGTTTTTCTCTTAATTTTATTTGGAATAATTTAATATAATACTACCTTGCTGTTTTTATGAAGGTGAAATTATGGGATTACTAAGTCTTATTGGAAATATCATCTGGGTTATATTTGGTGGTCTATTAACTTGTGTAGAGTGGATAATTGCGGGCATAATTATGTGCGTTACAATTATTGGTATCCCTTTTGGAATGCAATGTTTTAAATTAGCATCGTTTATCATCTGGCCATTTGGAAGAGAAATCCGTAGAGGAAAAACAGGAGTTGGGAAGTTAATTCTAAATATTTTGTGGATTTTTATTGGATCATGGTATATTGCTTTGACACACTTGCTTATTGGAATATTCTTCTGTATAACCATTATAGGAATCCCCTTTGGAATGCAACACTTTAAACTTGTAGGACTTGCTTTTGCACCATTTGGAGCACATATAGTTGATGCATAGTGTTTTTTTTTATTTTTATACACTATTCTTATATGTTCATTACTGGAATTAAAATAAGAGAGTAAAAATGGCTAACGAGAGAGACAATAATTCAACAAAAGAACAAGAGAAAACCCAAGCAGCATTAAAGGTAGCAAAGGAATTCATTTATGACGATTTTGTACTAGGAATCGGGACAGGGAGTACTGTAAAATTTTTCATTAAAGCTATCGCAGAATTGATTGAGAAAAACGGTCTTGATATTATATTAGTTCCTTCTTCATTAGATACACAGTTGGAATTAGCCAAAGTGGGATTATCTTATTCATCTTTGTTGGAATTTCCAGATTTAGATGTTTACGTTGATTCTGCAGATATTATTACAAAAGATCATGTTCTGATAAAAGGGGGAGGAGCGGCTTTAACAAAAGAAAAAATAATGGCGAAAGCTGCAAAGGAATTCATAGTAATAGTTGATGATTCAAAATATCCAAGAAATCTATTGAGTCACCCTGTACCAGTTGAGTTGTTACCTTCAGCAATTAATACCATTATTCAACCCATTTTCAATCTTGGAGGAGAATTTGAGCTTCGTTATGGAAAAGGAAAGATTGGTCCAATTATTACTGATAATGGAAATTGTATAGGCGATATCTCTTTTAGTGCCCTCTATGATCCTACGGAAATGGAAAAAGTGCTTAATATTATTCCTGGAATTATAGAAAATGGTTTATTCGTTTCTTATGCTCATCGAATTATCATAGGACGCAAAGACGATGTTGAAATAATTGACTTAATGTAGAAAATTAGAGAATAGCAGAAATTGTAGCCCCTCGGCTATATGCATTCATTATTTTTCTTCCAATTTGACTATTCTTATCAATGCTAATTTCACTTGTTTTTCCAACTGTTAATTGTATTAGTTCATCTCCATCTATGGAAACAACTACATCTTTTCCAATTAGCAGACTGGGAAAGATCAAATTCACTTTGTTTTTGATTGGATAAACATCAATTATGAATTCAGCTTCTTCAGTTCTTTCGTCAAAAGTTCTTACATCAATGGATAAACCTAATTTTTGTTCAATTTCTTCTATTCTTTTTCCATTTTTCCCTATTATCCTTGGTTTGTCTTTTTTAGTTACAAATAATGTTAAAGAATCCGGAGAATTAAAATCAAAGTTATAATCATATATAGAATATTTCTTTAGTGTTTTTTGAATAATTGAAGGTGACACAGTTTTTTGAGTCATAAAACTTTTTCTTTTAGAGTCTGACCCTTTAAGCGGAGCAACAACAATTTGTTCTCCAAAGGTGTATATCTCATATTCTGGGGCATTAGTATGAAAATCTTTCACAATAACTACTGGGCGAGTTAAATCCCTTTCTCGCATTCCAGTTGGTAATTTAATCGTTAATTCAAGAGTATATGTCTTAGCTATATCTCCCTTATCAATGAAGATAATTGTATCTACAATAGAAGGTATAACTCCTAAATCTACTCTTTTGATGAAACGTTGAATTCCATCTATTGCTTGTGTAGCATGAACAACTCCAATTAGCCCAATTCCAGCAAGTCTTAAATCAGAATAGGTTTCAAAATCTTTGGTTTTTCGTAATTCGTCATAAATTACATAGTCCGGTCTCATTAGAAGCACTAAATCCGCAGAAGCTGAAATATCACCTTCAAATCCAGACATTTGGGTTATTCTGTTATCTACTTGGAGATCTCTTGGATTCTCAAATGTTTTTACAATCCTATCCTTGTCTGCATAAAATTCTGCAATAGCTGTAGCAAATGTGCTTTTTCCAGCTCCTGGTGGTCCTGCAATAATGATACCATCTGCTTTTTTCTCGATTCTCTCTAATAAAGTAGGATCTAATCTATAATCTTTCAAAGAAAGTTTCAATATTGGTTTTACTGCAGTGATTTCCATTGCATCACTGAAAGGAGGTCTTATAATAACTATTCTTGACTTTTTTAGCTGTACAACTGTTGTTCCATATTGGTCAGATTCTATAAAACTATCTTTTTCCCTTCTAGCTCTTTCAACTATATCTTTAGATAAATCTTCTAAAAATTCTCTTGAGAGTATTTCTTCCTCAGATAATGACACTAATTCAAAATTACCTGGTTTTCCTTTCTTTGCTAGAGGACGATTTTCTTCCCTTAGATGAATAGACATAGTAGTTTCATCAAAATAATCTTCAATTTTCTTTCCTAGGCTTTTTGTTGTTTCTTTGATATAAACAACAGCTAAACCTTCAGCTTTTCCTATTTCAGCCATCACTCTATCAGATGTAACAAGGATGGCTTGATATTCCTCTGCCAATTCTCGAATTTTTGCATCTAGTTCTCCAGCAAATGCTCCTCGTATTTGATTATATGTAGGTCTACTGCCATCTATAATGATGCTAAATCCTTTTTCTGCACAAAAATCTCTCATTCTTTGTAATTCTTCTAAAGCTGCAATTCCAGTTGTTTTAGCTTGATTTGCCATGTTCTCAATTTCAGCTACAACTACTCTTGATAAGATGATTTCCTCAAGATCTTTTTGTTCTGAAATATATTTTAGAAATTGTCCGTTAATAATTGTTGATGTATCAGGAACATACTTCATTTAATTCTCTCCTAAATCTAGATTTATTTTCTCAAATTCCAACTCACTTACACTGTAATAGGAGACATCACCTAAACTATCAATCACAGCAAAAATTAGTAATTTACTTATCTTTTTTGCTTCTGAAACAATCTGATCGATGTCATCAATATTAAATAATGACCCCTCAACCATAGGCACTACAAGAGCTAGATGTTGAGCATTTTTTGGTGTTGCACCCCTTTCATAAAGTTCAAAATATTTTTCGTTAATTGAATGTCTCTTAACAACATAACCTCTAGCTCTTAGATCTTTAAATAGAAGATAATGAACCAAAAATTCTTTAATGTTATTAGAAAAGAATGCTACAACTTCAGAAAGTGAAAGATTTTGGTTTTTTGTCTCTTGTACTTCAATTTTTTTCCTTTCCAATAATAATACAGTTTCATAAGGATCTAGTTTTAGATGACCAGATTTTGTGAATTTTCCAAACCAACCTTGACTGTATATTGAATTACCATTTTTATCTTCTATCAAGGAATATTCATTATGAAGTTTTGCTATTGGGGTCATTTGTTTCTAAATTAATGAAAAGAGGATAATATTAAAAATTGGTGTTAAAAGATTCTTTAGATTTAATGAAAATAAAGAATAAATTACAGAATTCACTGAAAGGTAAAATAGACCCTTCTTTATTGGATAAAATACCTTCTGGATATTCGGTAATAGGGGATATTGCTATTTTTCATCATATTAATGAAGGTTTAAATTCCATCAAAGAGCATATTGGGGATTTAGTAATTCAATTTGATCCACAAGTTTCTGTTGTAGTTGAACAAATCGAAACAAAATCCATATATCGTAAACCCGTAATTGAATACATAGCAGGGGAGAAAAGAGCTTTAACAATCCATAAAGAATACAATACACTTTTTCATATTGATGTTTCAAAAATAACATTTTCTCCAGGGAATAAAGGAGAAAGAGGTTTTTTAATTAATACAGTAAAAAATGGAGAGATAGTTTGTGATATGTTTGCTTGTATAGGAAATTTATCTCTTCCAATTGTTGTTAACAATCCAAGTATAACTGTCTATGGAATAGAAGCAAATAAAGACGCATTTGATTTTTTGAAAAAAAACATAAAAGAAAATGACGTTCAAGGAAGATATCATCCTGTTTTTGGTGATAACCGTATTAAAACACCGGAAGGAATTGCTAACAGAGTTATAATGGGATTTTTTGAGACTGACATAATACAATTCACAAAAGCTGTTGATGCAATACAAAATGAGGGGTGGATTCATCACCATTTTATTTCATCTCGCAATCTTAATTATAAGATTGAAGATATGATAAAATCTACAAAAAACAAAGTAAAATTCAGAGTAGAATCAACTGAAATTAGAAAAGTTAAGAAAGTATCTCCTCGCCTTATTCATCATTGCGCAGATATTAAAATACGGAAGTAATTTTGAGTAAAAACTCATGGATTGTTATATTTAGAAAATGTTAAAGCGTATGGATTGAAAGTAAAACAATGTCTAGAGAAAAACCTAATTCTTTCGAACTAAGAAAACTAAGAGGTATTGCTGATTACCAATTTGGAAAAGGCTCAGGAGAAGTCTTGTTTCCAAAAGATATAACTATTGAACGATCAAGAGGAACAAAAAGAATCCGTTTTATCTATCTAGATAATGAAAGAATCTGTTCTTTTAGAGTTCGAGATGGTTTTTTAATACCGTCATTATTAGGTGGTGAGATTCTCTATAAAAACAATTTTGCACATAAAGTTAAAGTTATTCTAGAAGCAGAACCTTTTGTAAGAAAAGGTAAATCCTTGTTTGCTAAACACGTTATTGAAGCGGATCAAGGAATTTCTGCAAAAGAAGAAGTGATTTTGATAAATGAACAAGGAGGCTTCATTGGCATAGGAACATCTAAATTATCTGCTGAATTAATGCTTGAGATGCAAAGTGGAGTTGCTGTTGATACCAGAAAAGGAGTTGGAGAGAATAAATAACTTACTTCTTGGTTTTAAGTCTCATAATTGCTCCAGCCAAATCTCCCTTTTCCTCTTCTATCGCATTCCTTGCTTCTTCTTCTGATGCACCAGTTTGATTCATTATTAGTTTTACATCGTCTTCAGAGATAGCAACTGCTGCTGCTTCAACACCAGTACTTCCTTTCTCCCTTTCTATTCCTGAACCCACCACTTGATAGATTTCTCCACCAAGAATTATTTTACTCACTTGTGGAGAAGGAATAACAATATCTTTATCTTCAAGTCGGATAATTACTTCCTCTACACCTTCTAACTCTTCAGTTTTCATTTGTCCCCTCATTCTTTTCATTTCTCTGGGACTCATAGGTCTTTTTGGGGTTGCCATTTTAATTTACCTGTTTTTTTTCTTCTCAATTTTTTCTTTTTCACTAATGTCTCCAATCATCCCTTCTTTTGGAGCTCTTGTTTTAAGGAAATTCCATCCTATCCATGCCATCAAGATTAAGAAAATGAATATAATAATAAAGACTACAATAGCTAGAGCTAAATAGTATTTCAGTGAAATTTGTTTCTCAATTATAGGGAGTAGAATGGTCCAAACAAAAAGGAAAGCAGCGATAGCAAATGAGCTAAAAATCATTACTATTCCTATTATTTTGTCATTCATTCTCTGACCTCTTAAAAAGAGTATAAACTACATTTATTTAGTTTTTTCCTCTCCTTACATCTCTATATCAATGCCTAAAGCCATTTTAATTAAGGCGCGAACTTGATCTTCAGCACTTTCATATTGAGCTTTTTTTCCTGGGACTTCTACAATTACAGGATAAGGATTCATTCGAATTCTTCTAATCAAATCAGCGTTTGCTTTTGCTACTTCCTCTGTTATTATTAGGACTGCAATCTCTGGATCATCTGCAATAGTACGTAATAATTTCGCAGACTTTTCAGGTTCTTCTGTATAAATCTCAGAAATTCCTGCTAGCTTAAATCCCATTGAAGTTTCTTCATCGCCTATGCTTACAATCTTATTCCTTTGTTTAGAACTCATTAAAAATACACTTCTTAGAATATATTAGATAAAATGTAATCAACTGCTTTTTTCTCTATTTTCTTTGCCTTTTCCTTAAGTTTATTCTGTTCTTCTTCAAAGATGTTGAGGACTTTAACGTATTCCTTTTCTACTCTGTCTCCAACACTAGAGAGTATTTTATCAGCTTCTTCTTTAGCTTGGATTTCAGTATCTCTAACTCTTAGTACTGCAGATTTCTCTGCTTCCATAATAGCGTTCTGTTTTGAAGTTTCAGCTTTCTTTAGCTTTTGTTCACATTTTTTCTCTGTTTCTCGGATAACCTTTAGGAATTCAACACTCATAGTATCGCCTATTTGATTAGTTCTTGAAATATACCTTAACTACATTTTTAAAACATTTTGTTACGTCTTCTTCGACTGTTTTTTACAATATTTTTTTTCTTTTGTCGAAAAAGATTTAATTATACACTAGAATCAAGAATACAATGAAAAGAAAATTTTTTGGTACAAATGGTATTCGAGGAGAAATCGGAGAACTTTTTACGCCAGTTTTTGTATCGAAAATGAGTTCAGCTATTGCTACCTTCATGAAAAATAAAGGAACTATGGTTATTGGATCAGATAGCAGAACAAGCAGTCCTGCAGTTAAATATGGAGTAATTTCTAGTATACTATCAACTGGAATTGAAGTTATTGATTTAGGTATGGTTCCTACCCCTCTTCTTCAATTTGCTGTTACTTACTTGAAAGTGGATTTTGGCATAATGGTTACTGCAAGTCACAATCCACCTCATTTTAATGGAATTAAGGTAGTTGACTATGATGGCATTGAAATCGACATACATAAACAAAAGTCAATCGAGGAGATTTATGAAGGAGATAAATTTGATTATGTATCATGGGAAAAAAGCAAAGAAGTAACAAAAATTGATTTGATAAAAGAGTATATTGATCAAATAACAAGCTTTGTCAATGTTGAAAAAATACAAAAAAGAAAACTCACTTGTGTTGTAGATAGTGGGAATGCTGTAGGTGCGCTTACTACTCCTCTAGTATTGAAAAACTTGGGAGTTCGAGTATTTAGCATTAACAGTAATTTAGATGGGCATTTTCCAGGTAGAGGAGTGGAGCCTATTCCAAAGAAATTAACATTAATGGGAAAAACTGCTTTGCAAGCGAAAGCCGACTTTTCTATAGCTCATGATGGAGATGCTGATAGAGCTATTTTTGGGGATGAAAAAGGCGTTGTGCACTATGGAGATAAATCTATAGCTTTGTTCCAGAAATGGTTATTACAAGATGAGCCAAACAAGAAGTTTGTTACACCAGTAAGCTCATCTAAAATTATCGAAGATGTATCAGAAGAAATTGGTGGTGAAATAGTTTGGACACCAGTTGGATGCATTTATGTGAGTAGAACCATGAAAGAGAAAAATTCCCTACTAGGAGGAGAAGAGAACGGTGGAATCTTTTATGCTCCTCATCAATGTGTTAGAGATGGTTCAATGGCTGCAGCATTAATGGCTGATATTCTAGCTCAAACTAATAAAACGTTTAGCAATCTAGTAGAAGATCTTCCACAATATTATCAGAAAAAAGACAGTATAGATTGTCCTAACAAATTGAAAGAAAAAGTAATGGAGTATGTTAAGAATAATGTACAAGAAGCTTCAGAGATACTAACAATAGATGGTGTAAAATTGGTTTATCCAGATAGTTGGATTTTAATCAGACCTTCAGGAACTGAACCTATATTCAGAATTTTCGCAGAAGCAAAAACACATGATAAGGCAGAGAAAATGATAATTGATGGCTTAGATTTGGTTAAGAAAGCTCTAAAGAACATATAATAACTGGTTTTTTTCACAAAAACAAATTAAATAACCAAAATTTGATTTAAGAAGTTCTACGTTCAAGATTACCAAGATGTGATTTAACAAAACTTAAAAAAAGAAACCTAAAAGTTGGGTAACAAACTGAGAGTAATTGATATGGCAGTAGCTGATTCTGAACAAATTGGTGTAATAGAGAGAATTGCGGGGCCTGTAGTTCAAGCCTCAAATATGTTAGGTTCAAAGCTTTACGATGTAGCTAGAGTTGGAGAAGAGAAACTAGTTGGTGAGATAATTCGTCTAATTGATGATATAGCTACAATTCAAGTTTATGAAAATACAGAGGGTTTAATGCCAGGAGAACCAGTTTATTTAACTAATGCCCCATTATCTGTTGAGCTTGGACCGGGACTAATAAGACAAATCTTTGATGGTATTCAAAGACCCCTACCTTTGATTAGACTTCAATCTGGAGATTTCATCAATAGAGGAATAGAAATTCCAGGTCTAGATCACAAGAAACTATGGGATTTTGAACCAACAGCAAAAGTTGGAGATAAAGTAGAAGGAGGAGATATAATAGGTGAAATTCCAGAAACACCGACTGTTGACTTTAAATTATTGATTCCCCCTAATGTCCGAGGAAAACTAGATTTTATTGCAAAGAAGGGAGATTATACAATTGACGAAATTGCAGCTACTGTTGCAACACCTGAAGGGAAAAAAGTTGATTTACAATTTTATCACGAATGGCCAGTAAGACAGCCAAGACCATATAGTAGTAGATTACCATCAAATGTCCCCTTAATAACAGGACAAAGAATTTTTGATACCTTTGCGCCTATAGCGAAAGGAGGAACAGGAGCTATTCCTGGTGGTTTCGGTACAGGAAAAACTGTTAGTCAACATCAGTTAGCCAAATGGTCAGATGCCAAAATAGTTGTTTATGTTGGATGTGGAGAAAGAGGTAATGAAATGACTGATGTACTCAGAGAGTTTCCAAGATTAGTAGATCCTTATACTGGTGGTCCTCTAATGGATCGAACAGTTTTAATCGCAAATACATCAAATATGCCCGTTGCTGCAAGAGAAGCAAGTGTTTATACTGGAATTACTTTAGCTGAATTCTTCAGAGATATGGGATATGATGTAGCAATGATGGCGGATAGTACTTCAAGATGGGCTGAAGCCATGAGAGAAATCTCGGGAAGATTAGAAGAGATGCCTGGTGAAGAATCATTTCCTGCTTATCTTGCATCTAGGATTGCACAATACTATGAACGAGCAGGAAGAGTACTAACAATTGGAACCAATCCACGTGAAGCGAGTATAAGTGTTGTTGGTGCAGTTAGTCCTCCAGGTGGTGATTTCAGTGAACCTGTTACACAGAATACATTGAGAATAGTAAAAGTATTTTGGGCTTTATCTAAGGAATTAGCAAGCCGAAGACATTTTCCTGCAATTGATTACTTGCTTAGTTATACACTTTACTGGTCTGCTTTAGAGAAATATTATGCAGACAATGTTAGTCAAGAATTTCCACAATTAAGGGCAGAAGCATTAGCATTACTCCAAAAGGATAAAGAGCTTCAAGATATTGTCGCACTTGTAGGACCTGATGCATTACCTCCAACTGAAAAAATAGTTTTAGAAACTGCAAGGATGATAAAAGAAGACTTTTTACAACAAAACGCATATCATGATACAGATAGTTTTTGCAGTCTTCAAAAACAATATTTGATGCTAAAAACGATATTACGTTATTATGAAAAAGCTTCTGAGCTTTATAGACGAGGAATTAATGTTACTGATATTTTTGAGCACGATATTGTTACAAAAGTAGCTAGAATGAAATATATTGAAAGAAGTGATGTTGAAACTAACCTAAATGAATTAATGAAAGAGATAGATGGTTTAGTTGCACAAGATTTTGGAGATGAGGGATTAGTATAAGGAAGGTTATAAAAATGACAGTGAAAGAAAAATATGAATCTAGAGAATTTCAAACTGTAACTGAAGTTTCAGGACCATTAATGTTTGTTGATTTAAAAGAAATGGGTGGAGTATCTTATGGTGAAATAGCAGAAATTACAACTACAACTGGAGAAAGAAGAAGGGGACAAGTGTTAGATGTCTCAAAAAATTTAGCCGTCATTCAATGTTTTGAAGGTACTTCAGGATTGGAAACTAAAGATACAATCTGTCGATTTCTAGGTGAAACTATGAAAATTGGTGTTAGTCGTGAAATGCTTGGTCGTGTTTTCAATGGAAGAGGAGAACAAATAGATGGGGGTGGGGACATAATACCAGAAAAAATACTTGATGTTACTGGATCTCCCATAAATCCTTCTGCACGTCGTTATCCAAAAGAGTTTATTCAAACAGGAATTAGTACAATAGATACTTTACTAACACTTGTTCGTGGTCAAAAATTGCCATTATTCAGTGGAAGTGGGCTTCCACATAATATGCTTGCTGCTCAAATTGCACGCCAAGCTAAAGTTCTAGGTTCAGAAGAGGAATTTGCTGTTATTTTTTCTGCAATGGGAATTACTGCTGATGAAGCACGTTTTTTCAGGGATGACTTTGAAGAAACAGGATCTCTTGACAAAGTTGTTTTGTTCCTTAATCTTGCAGATGATCCAGCGATAGAAAGACTCCTGACACCTAGATTGGCATTGACTGTTGCAGAACATCTTGCATTCGATCACGATTATCATGTTTTAGTAATTCTTACAGACATAACTGCTTATGCTGAATCTCTCCGAGAAGTAGCTGCTGCACGAAGTGAAGTTCCAAGCAGAAGAGGATACCCAGGATATATGTATTCAGATTTCTCTACTATTTACGAAAGAGCAGGAAGAATACATGAGAAAAAAGGATCAATTACTCAAATTCCTATTTTAACACTACCCAATTATGATATTACACACCCTGTTCCTGATTTAACCGGGTATATTACAGAAGGTCAAGTTTATGTTGATATAGGATTGAATCGAAAAGGTCTTTACCCCCCAATTAATCCTTTGCCTTCACTATCAAGACTCATGAAAGATACTATAGGACAAGGATCTACAA
>JAEOTE010000043.1 GCA_016839945.1 Candidatus Heimdallarchaeota archaeon
ATTTTTTTAATTATATCTTCTTTCACTTTATAATCAGAATTTTTCTCAAAGTCTCTCACCAAAGTATCAAAATATGACATAGAGTTTCCTCTTTGATTTCTTAATATACTTGGCATAAAAATTTAATATTTAATAAGTTCTCGCACAAAATTTATAATTCGAATTAACTAAACGTAATTGATTCTCTTGCGATATATAGAAGCTAATTGGAATGGTTTTGAAATTGACTCAAGTGAATTTGCAGTTTCGCTTCAACCTGTTGATGTAGTAAAAACAATAAAAACTTTTTCAAGTTCTTCATTTATTGAAAAAAGCGATGAGAAATATATCTCATCGATGAGTAAATTCTATGAAATTATGGAGATCACTAAATTTGACAAACCAGACTTCCTTGAACAGGAAATAGAAGGAGAAAAAATCGATGATTTTGTAAATCGTATTAAGGAAGATGAGAGTTCTTATAGACAAAGATTAGCGAATAGTGATGTTATTAAGCTAGCTGAAGTGTTTAAGAAAATTAAGGAACAGCTACCACATCTTATTCATGATTTAATTCCTTGCACAGTGACATTCATAAGAAAAAATGATGATCCAGATGGAACCAATCAATATACTATCTCTCTTTCAGGAGAACCTTATACATATTGGATTAATTGGTATAATCAAGATGAGTTTTTTGCGGTTCTGAACAGTATAAAAAAGAAATGTGGAATTGGATGGAGTTCTCATTTATAAATTAATTTTGGAGGAATGATTGCATCTCATCAGAAAAATCTAAGATAACAGAATTTACAGAGACGGTAGAAAATTCTATTAATTTAGAATCTTATTTTCCAAGAATTAATGATAATTTCTTGAGTGATTTTTGTTTTAATACAGCAGATCAAGTGAAATGGGACCATGGAAGTACGGGATCAGGTTTTCACTTTAAAAAGGGAGGAGATTATCCTATAATTCAAAATGGAAGAGATAGTGGGGTTTCCTTTCCTTATCGATTACCAAAAACCATACGCGATGAAAGAATAATAAAGTTAGCAGAAGAAACTGATATTTCACTATCCGAGTATGGAAAATACTTACTAACAATTCTAATTAAAATAATTAGAACCTCTAGAACTAATCTTAGTGATATTAGCTTAAATATGTATTATGAACCCGCAATGATAATTTTAAACAATTTTCTAGGACCAATTGAAGAGATTTCTAAACAATTGAAGTATCCTGTAAAGAAGGAATTAGTAGATATACAATTGTTTTTTGAGAAATGCTATGAAGAATTTAAAAATAATCTAATTAATAATCTCTATGTTAGCAATCATCTATACGCAAAAGAGCCCTATTACTTTGATTCTGTAGATATTTTTGCAGTTTTAGTTTTAGTTTATTGGAGTATTATAGTAGATTCAGAGAATTCGAAGAAATATAATCTAGAGTTACAAAGTTTCCTAAAAGAGTATTTCACTCCTCCTGAAAGATTTTCTAGTAATATCAATTTAACAAACAAATCTAAATTCCGCTTTATTTTTGAAAGGGAAATGACTAATGCAGATTTCTATTTTCCTTCATTAAAATTTGATGATATTGATGATATTACAACTAAAGAGAAAGAAAAGATCTCTGAACTTCTTATTGAGGAATTCAACAAAACTAAAGATGAAAATAGAAAGATAGTAATTATAGAAAAACTTGGAGAACAAACATATGAAAAATACCAAGATTTTCTTATTAAATGTTTCAAAAAGGAAACAGAGCGATTACAGAAATTTGTTGTGAGAGAATTTCGAAAAATAGACGATTTGAGTAATTCGACAAATAACTATTTTCATGATATTTTAGAAGGAGAAGATAGCATTCAAAAGAATTTGATTTTAGAAATTATTGAGAATAAATCTATTTCTTTTCAAGAATCTGAACAAGAAATTAATTATTTATTTACTGAGAAAAGATATGATGAACTCCTAAAATTCGAAGATAGCAATGAATTATTGGAGAAAATTATGCAAATTTTTACGGAATTAGAAATAGATAATATAACTGAGGCTCAAGAAATCAATGAACTTTCTAAAGTAGTTTCTAGTATCGTTCACAAAGATAAACACCAATTTTTAGTTAAGTTAGTGAATATTGGAAACTTCTACGCTAAAAGAGCTGCAATTGAAGCATTAGGTAACAGTGATACAGAAGAATCAGCATCATTACTGATTTCCATCTTTGAAAATGGTTCAGAAAATGAAACTTCTGAAATTGGAGATTCAGATTCAAAGATTCTTGCTACACTTGCTCTAGGGAAATTAAAAAATGAAGAAGCAATTGATAAATTATTGAAAATTCTGGGAGATTCTGATGAACTAAAATCTTTCAACTGCAAAGAAGGATGGAATATTAAGCCATCACTATTGCAAAATTTCTATGATAATAAAAGGTTACCATACAAAGATGAATTTAAAAATGAATATAATGCAATAATAATCGCTCTTGTATCTCTTCAAGATAAGAAGATTACTGATAAACTCCTTTCTTTCATGTCCTCCTCTACTGATGAGAAGAATAAGATCGATATTTTAGCTAATTTATCAGGAGTAATAGATGAAGAAAGTTTACTTAAGATAATTGATTCTGAACTGAAATCCAAAGATAACGATTATGGATATAAACTCAAAATAAGTGAGTTTCTAAGCACACTAGAAACAGAGAAAGCAATTGAATATTCTATTGATATACTTGAAAATCATTCAACATTATACAAACTTATACTTAATAAAGAAGATGATCATCCTTATACTGATGTACCTGCTTATAAGAAAATGATCAATGCTATAATCAAATTTCTCGAAAGCCAAAAGAGTACTTATAATAAAATACTTGATGAATTCAATTCTTATTTGTATTTATATTATGATGAGCGAGGATATAATAAACCTATTCATTATTATAGGATACAAAGACATCCATTAAAATCTAAAGTAGATAATATACAAACTAAAGAGATTTTAGAAACTATTGTTTTGCTTGGGATGCTCTATTCAAATGAAAATTTCGATAATAGGGATCACGATAGTATTCGTAAACAGGTAAAGGAATTTGCTGTATATTTACGTGATAAACCACCTCTTAGATCAATAATGCAGAATTTTGGACATGCACAATCCTTCCGCAAAAAGCTTATTACTAACAAATTAACCTCAAGAGAAGGTCCTCGATCTAAATCTGCTGATTCTGATTTAATAGTTGAATGTTTATTACGTTTAACAAATGACTATAATCTGTTCATAAGAAGGCAAGCTATTAAAGCTATAGGGGAGGTAGAGAATGAAGAATATTTCAAGCAAATAACTGATAGATTATTGGAGTTAATTAATACTGAAAAAGACTATTTCATTCACTTTGATGTCCATTTGTCATTAATCACTTTCTTTGTTCCATCTTTGAGAGGAGAAGTAACAAATGATGATGAAGCTCGAAAAATAGTGGTTAATGAAGTAGATGGAGAGTATATTACAGTTGATAGATTATGGGATTGTGATGATAAAAACCAATTTAGTAAAATCATTACTAAATTATTAGAAAGGAAAATAAAGAGTAAGAAAGATGGTTCAGTTTCAACAACTAAACCAAAAACTATTGATGAAATACCAGGACAAAAGAAGTTCTTAACTGAACAAATAAAAGAACAAATGGTTGAACTAACAAATCTACCTAATTTGAAGAATTATGAATTTAAGCTTTCTCCTAAGGAATTATATGAATCTGAGATGAAAATGGCATATCAATCACGTGATTTAGATGAAAAAAGAAGAAAACAAATCTTAGAAGATTTAGTATCAATAACTCATGACAAATCTGCTTCTTCACAGCTTAGGATACTAGCTATGAATATTGTATGTAATTTGAATGCAAGGTTCATAAATGATGAAGTTAAGAAAAAACTAATTTTTCCATTATTAAATGAAGAAGATTTACTTGTTAAAGATGTAGCTATTTTTAATCTTGTGGGAAAAGAATTTCGTAAAGAGGATATTTCTGAATTTGAAGATGACTTATTAGCTCTGAAAGAGGAGTTAGTTGAGTCGTTTTACAGGTACATTGAAATGGACAAATATCCAGAGAGTTCTAAATATGTGTCTAATGATGTGCTTTTTGAATTATATAATACGTTTGGTCGTCGTGAAAAATTCGATGTTATATCATCTCCTCATGGTTTGTTAATATATCTCATTGATCAAATAAAAGAAGAAGTAAAAGATGTTGTCTATAAAGGTTTGAAGAGTGAGAATCCAAATATTGTAAAATTTGCTAAAGAAGCAATAGAACAAATCTATGAAAGTGGATCTTAATTCACTTGGAGGTAAAGTGTAATTAATAACAAGCAGTAAAATACTGCTATCAATAATCGCACAAAACTTATATTTCTTATAAATTAGTTAGAGTTGATTCTCTTGCGATATATTAAAGCCAATTGGAAAGGGTATGAAATTGATTCAAGTGAGTTCTTTGCTGAAATTCTCTCAGAGAATACATGCAAAACTATACAAGCATTCCTTGATTCTTCTTCTATCGATGAGAAATTTAGAACTGCAAATATTATTTCAAGCTTGAATTCTGCTTATGAAATTGCTATATCAGAGGATAAAGATTTAGTAAGTTCCTTGAAAATAAATAATGTCAGTTTTAGCAAAATAATAGATAAATATAATTCAATAAATGAAAGTGATATCAAGAAAGACAATCTTATAGAACTTTGTCAAATTGTTCAAATCTTAGTTCAGAATTTTCCCCATCTTATTTTTGAATTCAATGATAGCTTAATTCGATTTGAAAGAAAAGGAGCTGAAGAATCGAATAATTATGAAATGACAATTATAGGTGTTCCAGTTACTTTCATGGTTTCTTGGTATGAAACAGAAGCATGGGAAGGGGAGCTTAGAAGATTGAGATATCAAGGAAGATTTCGCTACAATTCCTGGTTATGATGGTGTTGATAAGAATGAAGTTAATAGAAGAGATTATTTCAAAAATTAATGAGACGAATTTGGGAATTGTCCCAACTAAAAGACTACAAAAGTTTCTAACTAGTTTCAAGGAAGGAGAAAGATACAATATACTCATGGGTTTCCATTTCAAGAAAGGAAAAGAAGCTCTTGGAAATACTCGACCAGATTATTCCAGTGGAATTGATAAATTTATTACATCTGATAGAAGAAAAACAGAGTATGTTATCAAAGAGTTATTTGTGAATAATGATTTAAGATATAATTTGGAAAATTATACTTCAGTTATTCTATCAGCTTTGAAGTTTGCATATGAAAGATCTCACAGAAGCTTGACAAGTTTTACTTTTAATATCTATTATGAACCTGGTTTTATCCTAGGTTGGAGACTTTTAGATGTTCCAAAAGAATTCAAAATCCAATTAAATAAGGATATTTTATTGCTTCTAGAAGACATTCAGACATTCTATACTTTTTGTTATAAACAGCTAGAAGAATCATTAAGAAAACTACTTCCCTCATCTATCTGGTTGGATAATAAGCTTGAACCTTTTTATTATGATTCTATCAATATCTTTGTAGCATTGATGATAACATACTGGAATCTGATTCAGAAACCTGAAAACAAGGAAGAATATATCCTCCTCCTAAATGAATTCTTAACAGATTTCTTAATAGTTAAGAAGAAACAAGATTTCAATGTATATCTAAAAAGCAAATTCAAACAAATTATACTAAATGAGATAGAAGGAAGCTCAATCAAGTTTGTAGACGTAAGAGAAAGACAGAAGGAAGAAACTGAGGTTGTTAAGAAGACATCTATAATACTTGAAGATAAAGCAGAAATTTCAGAATCTAAAGGAAAGATATATCTCACTGGAAGCGTGAAAGGTAGAAATAAAGCCAGTATTAGATTGCTGTTGGAAAAAAAGGGTTTTATTTGGGGAGCTTCAGTATGGAGTAAAGTTGATCTTGTAGTTACTGGTAATAATCCTGGTAAAAAGGCATTAGAGGATGCTGAAAGATTGAACCTTCCAGTTATAAGTTGGGAGGAATTTTCGAAGAAACATGATGTTGAAAGTCCAAAAGAAGAATATTTTGTGGCTGAAAACAGAGGAAAAGTATACGTTACTGGAAAAATAGAAAGAAAGAATAAAGCTGAAGTTCAACAAATTGTTAAACAAATGGGATTCACTTGGTCACCAAGTATCAATAACAGATTAACTCATTTAGTATATGGCAAAAACCCAGGTCAAAAGAAAATTGATTTAGCAGAACGATATGGAATTGATTTAATCAAATGGGAGGATTTTATTGAGAAATACAAAGTTGAAATAAAGACTAAAAGGATAATTGTCTTGGATGATAGAACTGGTGAAGATACTAGTTCTCCTTTAGGAAAAGAAGATATCATCGAACTGACACAAAACAAAAAATGGGAAGTTAGATATGAAGCTTATAAAGAACTTATTAATTTTAATGAAGATGTATTAGAGATTTTATCCAAAGCTCTTGCTGATAAATCTGAAAAAATAAGAATGATGGCATTAGAAGAATTAAGAACACATGTTTCAGAAGAAGAAATGTTTGAAATTCTGACAAAAGCTCTTGCTGATAAATCTAGGGAAATTAGAATAATAGCATTAGAGGAATTGAAAAAACGAGATCCAGAAAAAGTTCCTTATTTGTTGTATGAACTAACCAAACATGATGATAAAAGAGTAGGAGTAAATACTTTTTGGATTTATAATAGAGAGCAATATAAGGATAAGGTTAAGCATCTTGTTGAATTACTAGATCTTGAAAGCAATGTATCTGTTCAGCAAATGGCATTCGCTGAGCTTGTTAGAATTTCTCCCCCAAATCTAGATGAAATACTAGTTAAAGGCTTGTATATCCAGCAATTAAGTGCAGTTAGAAAATCATTAGAATTATTGATAGAAAGAGAACATCCAAAATTAGCAGAATTACTTCTCGATGGAATATTTACAACTTTCTTTGGTTACAAATTTTTTCCTTATCTTGAATCAATAGGATTTCATAAAGAGATTTTAGAAAAAGCTATTGATATATACGATTCTGCAGATAAGACTGTTAAAGGAAGAATAAAAGCAAAATTTCCTGATATAGAAAGAAGAATCTCAAAGAATTAGTTTAATGCTAAACAAATCACTTGTTTGTGAAACTTTTAAATCTTTCCTGATAGGCTTGAGTTAAGAAACTCTCAAAGAAAACTCATTATTGTGAAAAATATAATAAATATTTAATAAAAACTCTAGAGATTTTTTCTCATAAGATTTATATTACTTGTAAATCTCTATTTCGTAGATTTTATGGAAACTAAAGATTCATCTATTAATCCAAATAATAAAGGTAAAATTTATGTTACAGGATTAATCCAAGGATTTAACAAAGCTGAAATTAGATACATCGTTGAACAACTAGGTTTTCAATGGTCTACAACAATTTCAAGTTTGACTCTTTTGATCATAGGTAAAAATCCAGGTCAAAATAAGATAGAAACTGCTGATAGATTAAACATTAGAAAGCTTAGCTGGGATGAATTTGCTAAGGAATATAATTTTGAAGTTAAAAGAGAAGCTAAGCAAGAGATAGTTCAAGATAACAATATACCTCCTCAAATTGCAGAATTAATTACTAAAACAAAAAACAAAAAAAGTCAGGCAAGACTTATAGCTTATACAAATCTAATTGAGATTGAAGAAAACTATGTAACAGAGATTTTAGTTAAAGCTCTTACTGATGAGTTAGGAACAATAAGAAAACGAGCAATGAAGGAATTAAGAAAACGAATTCCTGAAAAATTACCATATCTACTTTTTGAACTGTTTGATCACCACAATGACTATGTTGTAAAAGATTCGGTTAATGCTTTGATAAAAGAGAAATATCCCGATAAAATTGAACATCTCACAAAAGCATTAGAAATAAAGAAAAGAGGTTTTAGTGCTAACAAAGTTTTTGAAGAGCTTCTTAAGCTCTCTCCTCCTAATCTTGACGAAATACTAGTTAAAACTGTTAAAGCTAATATATTTAAAGCGAGTGAAAAAGCATTTGAACTACTAAAGGAAAGGAAATATCCTAAACTAGAAGAAATAGCTCTAGGAGCAATATTCAATACTTTTAGCTCTAAATATCATAATTATCTAGAATCAAAGGGATATCAGAAACATATTCTAGAAAAAGCACTCAAAGAATATGATTCCGCTGATAAATCTATAAAATACATGATTATAGGAAAACTTGCAAAATATCACTATGATGAAAGAGCAATGAATCTTTTGGAAAGAGAATCCAATTCAAGTGATAAAAGTATAAAAAGTCATGCACAACATAATAAAGAACGAGCTGTAATATTCAAAAAAATAGATCCTTACTTAAAATTAATCCAAAGTGTAAAGAATGAAGATAAGATAGAGGGATATACACAGATTGTAAAAGAATTAGGTGAAGATTCATTTAATTATGTAAAAAATGGAATTAGAACCGAAGAAACAAATGTAAGAATTGCAATAATTAAACTTCTTGCTCCTTATAAGAATAAATATGATGTCTCTTCCTTCCTGAAACGATTTGTTAACGATCGTGACGGAAAAGTTCGAGAAAGTGTTAGAAGAATATTATATTCAAGAGATAAAGAAGTTGAAGAAAAAGTAGACAAAGCTGTAAAACTAATTGAAGATTTAAGAAGTTTAACTGAATCAACCAAAACTGAAGATTCTGAAATCAAAAAGAAGAAGACTATAATTGAATTGGGTAAAATGATGGGTAAGAAATCAGTAGATTCACTTGTTAAATTGCTAAAAGACGAAAATGCAACAATAAGAGGAAACACAGCTCGAGCTTTGGGAGAGATAGGAGATACTAAAGCTATCAAACCATTAGAAGAACTATTGGAAACTGAAAAAAGCGATTATGTTAAACAAGAAGTAGAAGAAGCATTACAACAACTTAGGAAAAAGTAGGATCAACTAATGTATAAGCTATTTTGTACCTAACATTTTTTCAGATATTCATGTACTTTGGACGTTCAATTTGGATTAATCAGTCGTTTTGTTTGATTCAGTTGAACTTCTTTTGAATAAGTTTGAAGTAAGGATAATTTTGATTTTTCTTGTAACAGAGACATATTTATATTAATTATTTTTGAAATTATCTTGGTAATTATATGAACTTTGAAGAAATTAAGATTCCTGGAGACATAGTTGCTGTTGAAGGAGAAAAGAAAATGCATTCAGTTTTTGTGTTTGCATTAAGCACTTGTATGTGGTGTAAGAAAGGTAAACAATGGCTTAAAGACAATGGTTATACATATAGATATGTAGATGTTGATTTACTTCCTCTTGATGAAAAACGAGAACTGAAAAGTGATTTACGAGAAGTTTTTAATGTTTTATCTATCCGTTATCCGTTTTTAGTTATTGATGGGATGAATTTTTATTCTGGATTTAATATTGACAATTGGAAAGAAATGTTTTCGGAATAGTTGATCGTTATGAACAAAACCAAAACAAAAGAAGATGTCATTAAATATGTTCAAGGTGTATCTATAAAGAGAGGATGGAAGCTTAATCCTGAAACTGATTCTACATTAGATATGTTAGTTGAAGGTTTAAGAGATTATTTCAACATGGTTGGATATTTTAATTGTCCTTGTAGAGAATCGCAAGAAGATATGAAATTAGATAGAGATATTATGTGTCCTTGTGATTATGCACCTCTGGATATAGAGGAGTATGGTTACTGCTACTGTTCTCTATACTTTGATCCAAATTTCGATTTCTCAAAATTTGTGGAAATGATACCAGAAAGAAGATCACTTGAATAGTTTTATTGTAGAGTTAGATAGAAAAACTACTTTACGTTTTACAGAAAAAACAAGGAAAAAGAAAAAGAAAAAGAAAAAAAATCCTAACTAGTAATAGTGTGTTTTGGAAAGGTTATTGTTGGTGAATCAACTGGCCAGAATGTCATTTCTCTATCTGAACCAATAAACATAGTGTTCTTTAATGATTCAATGTAATTTCCTGCAATACTAACAGCTTTCAGAGGATGAGAAATCTCTCCTTTTTCAATCAAGAATGATTCATTCGAGTTCACACTGAAGTCACCAGTTATAGGATTGGATGAAACAAACAAACCTATAGGTTGTCCTGTTATCAAAATACCTCTATCTAGTTCTGCAACTTGTTCATCAAGAGTTTTGTTTACATTATCTACTAGGATTTTGTTTGGACCTATTGCAGGAGAAATTTCAAAAGGAACCCCTCCTCCAAATATTCCTCCTCCTCTTTGGCAATTTCCTGTTGTTTCTTTTCCAGCTGCATGAGCGAACATCCGATTAAACAAGAAGTTCTTCAATATGCCTTTTTCAATTAATGTTGTACTTCTTTTAGGAGTTCCTTCTGCATCGATTGCTTGAGTAGCAGAATATTCCGGTTTTTGACCTTCGTCTATTAAGGTTAAATCTTTACTAGCTACTTCTTGATCAAGACTGTCTTTCCATGGATTACTTTGTTCAACATATGCGGATCCTAACATTCGTATTCTTAATGCATCAGTTATAAAACCTCCAACCTCTCTAGGTCCCCAAATTGTTGGAAGTACTTCAGTACCTTCAAATTTTTTAGCACCTAAACCTTTGAGAGCATTAGCAACAGCATTTTTTCCTATTCCTTCTAAGCTAGATATTTCTCTTCTTGCTATGAAATCAAATGCAGATTTTCTGTCTCCTTCTCCCATTACAACCGTTGATGCATTTCCACTATAAGTGGTTAATAAAGATGAAGCTAAACATCCTTCTGTAGTAGCTATCGCATATCCTTGCCATGTGCAACCTAAACCCATTGAAAACGAAACAATTCTTTGATCTGTTC
>JAEOTE010000044.1 GCA_016839945.1 Candidatus Heimdallarchaeota archaeon
AGAAGCTCTTCATCACTTCATTTATCTTCATATTGTTTTTTACAATAAATCCATTAGTTATTGCTGATGAGGAAGATGATGACGAGGAGAACGGAGAAGATTTTGCTAAAGATCTAGGAATTGTTGCAATTGCACTTTTTGTTGCTAGCGTTGTAAATGTAGGGATATTGTATCTGTATAAACTTTCTAGAAGATTCATTACTGAAGAAAGTGGTGCTAGTAAGATCAAGGAAACAACGAGAGAATTCTATCTTAAAACTCGCAAACCTTTGAATTTCATCCATTATTTTATAGGTTTAGCAGCTGTTACTGTTTTGGTTATTCATGGTATTAAGTTAACACAAAAAGATGATGAAACTGTAATCTTAGGTTGGTTAACTGCCGGAGTTTATGTTTTTTATATCTTAACAGGTTTAATTTTAAAACTGAAGATAAAACCTATATGGACTTCAAAAAAAGCTGTCAGAATTCTAAATAAAATTCATCGAAGCATGATACTCTTCTTAGGTATCATAATTGCTCACATTATTCATGTTCTAATTGCAGATTAGAGAACTAAAGACTTAAATTCAAGTTGAATCATATAATAATCTATGTCAGAAACGACTATAACAACTACTCCTGCAAAGAAACCAGTTAAATCAAATTGGGAATTTGCAGGTTATTGGAATACTTTGATTGGTGGATTTGTACTTATTGTACAAGGATTTCTCACATTCTTTTGGCAATTAGCTCCTGGAATTCAATTCCTTGGAAATTCTAATTTCTTCCTATTTTCAATAGGAACTTGGGCTATTTGGTTCAATGCAGTTATTCAAATGCTACTCGGAATTTTTGTCCTAATACTGATTTGGGCTTGGATTCAAGATTTACTGAAAATTGGTGTTTTGATCAAGGATAATATGTGGTTAGGAATTATTTTCATTGTTATAGGACTTATAACATTGGGATTAGGTGGAGTTCTTGTACTAGTAGGTGGAATCTTCTATCTATTAAGCATCAAAAAATAACACAATCTCTTTCTCTTTTTTTATTTTTTTAATAAAGAATTTTTTCCTTACTTTTTTCTCATACAAACATCCTTCTAAAATGTATAATTTACTTTATCTCTTTTGTTAAGAAGATTTAAATAAAACATTGAACTGAATATAGAGATAATGACCTTTTAGAAAGGTTACAGGGGATTTATATGAAAAAAAAACAATATTTTATTTCAATTTTAGTTTTAATACTATTTCTACAACCTTTCCTCGTCACTAATACTACAAGTGCTCTGTTTCAAACAGAAAGAAATGATTTCAAGATCGAAGCTACCTCCAATAATTTCATTGTAAAGAAAGATGTTGGTGCGGGTGGGGAAGAACAACTGATAACTAATGTTGTTAGAAATGGTGGTTTTGAGGAAGTAGATTCCTATGATGAAGGACCAGAATTTTTCAGTTACTATGCAAATGCATTCCAATATGTAGATATGGCATATACAGTAATTACATATGGAGGATCATCATTTGCTTGTTCGATTCAAGGTCTAGGTTCAGGGCAATTCTATTCTAATCCTCGTTTATCCAGATCTTTTACTAGTAGTTCTGAAAGAGCTTATCTTCAGGAAAATATAGATTTTGATTTCTTTTACTATCTAGTTAATAATCCTGATATTTCATCAGGAGGTACAATTTACCTAAGACTTAATTGCTATCATGATGCTAGTTCAACCAATTGGAATATCTATTACTATTTCTCAATTGACACTTTTTCTTTTATTAATGACACTGATGATGCTTATTATGACCTCACTAGTCCTTTTGGAAGTTGGGAAGCTTTTTCAAGAGATATTGACAATGATTTTACTCAAGCTTTTGGTCCAGCTCCAGTTGACACTTATGTGAGTATTATGTATATTTATGCAACTTCTCCATCGAAACCTTCGGGAATGACAGAAGTTATTGTTGATGATTTCAGCTTAGAAAATGGCACAAATCATGATTACATTCCTAGCGATGGTGATTTTGAATCAGGAACAGGTTCTGGATGGGGTCAATATAGCACAGGTATAGGTTCGCTTTATCAAACAGATGATCACACCGAGGGTAATAAAGCCTTAAACATGACATCATACAGTCCTTTAGGTCTTCAATCATATGCATATCTGTCTAATAGCTTGGGACGATGGAACCCACCTATGGGATATTATGCCAAAGAGCCTGGACAATTTACGTATAACTTTGACTGGAAATACAATGATGAAAATGCTGGAATTCAAACCTTTGCTTATTTTTATATTTCTGGTCGTAACAGTACATATGATTTCTTTGCAGCATGGTTCTTTGGAAGCGGGACTGATACAATTCTGTATAGTAATTATACAAGTCCTACTGACAGAGAAGTTTATTTTGCTGCAGATGGTTTCGGTGATAGAGACACCTGGAATCTGTTCAGTCTAGACTTATATGATATATGTTCTCATTACAATCTCTCCAATATAGCTTTCACTGGTGATGGTATACAAGCAAATTCATATGGAACAGTAAATGCTAAATCTGAACTATTAATTGACAATCTAATTTTAACCAATTATCCTACAGTTGATCCTTCCTTTGAAGAGGATTGGGAATCTATTGCAACTAACCCAATTCCTTCTTGGTATGATAATCGAGATGAACCTTATATCAGTTCCACAACTGATGCGAAATCTGGAGATATAGCAGCAAATCTTACTTCATATGGTAGTATAGGTAATGTTATGCTTTATCGTAATATGTACTTAAATGCAGATCCAAGTCTTTTCACAGATTTCTGGTGGAGGTTAGATGAAATCGACTCTTTTGATGACGATAACTATGCTTGGATTAAAGTTGAAACAGATGAGAGTAAAGAAATTTACTATATGTTAGGAGCAAGTGAGAACTTCATTTTGTCTCAGTTTAATTCTTCAAATTATTGCTACTTCTACATTGAAAACTTCAACCAAACTGGCGTCTGGTTCAATCTTATTAGAAACATAGCTGTAGATTTTGAAGCTGCTTTTGGTATAGGGAACTGGAACATTACACGTATTGAAATAGAAAGTAGTTCTTGGGGACCATCTGTAACTTCACTTATCGTTGATGATATCCACTTCGTTCAAGATACTACAGGACCTCGATTAATTAGTTTAATGATGCTTAATGATCCTACATATTATCAAGATGCTTTATTAGAAATGATGTGTGTCGATACAATGTCTAGAGTTATGTCTGTGAGAGTATACTATCGAACAGCAACTACTTGGAATTATGTTGTTGCATCAATGTTTGGAATGTACTTCAGAGCCACAATACCTGCACATGACTATGGAAACACGGTAGAATACTATATTCAGATGTGGGATATATTTGGAAGAAATAGCATTGATGACAATGGAGGAGCTTACTACTCTTATGCGATACTGTATGATATTGATCCAATTGTTAATATTCTAAGTATTTCTACAAACGCAGACTATGGTTTAGCAAGCATTCATATAGACTGTACTGATGAAGGTAGTGGGATAGAATTTATCGATATTTTAGACAATGGTACTTTTGTTGCTGCAATTGATACAGCTCCATACATATACAACTGGAATGCTACACCAGTACAAGAGAGTGGATTGCATGTTGTAACAGTAATTGCACATGATTTTGCAGGAAATACTGCTGAAGCAAGTTTTGACATCTTTGTAACGGTTTACGAACCTCCAAGTGCTTTTGTATCATTCTTCCATAAATGGGGAACACTAGTAGGTGCTAGTATAATAGGTGTAGCTTGGGCTTCATTTTCTATCGTGCAATTTATTCGAAAACCAAAATAGAGGTTAATTCCTCTTTTCATTTTTTTCTTTTCTTATATATTGGAATAATTGGGATTAAAAGAAGAATAAAGTATAACTCAAATCCTATAACTGTTTCAGTACTTAAGCCTTTAATTTCCAGGATTTCCAATCCATCACCAGAATCTCCTACATATATCAAATCATCATAGAGTTCTAGTGAGTGAGATTGTCCTCCATCAAAATGTTCAGCTAAAACAATTGGATTACTTTTGTTCGTTATATCTAACAACTCTACCCCTGTATAGCCATTAGCAAGATATAGAATGTTATTGTGAACTTCTAATTCTGATGCTGATCCCACATCATCATATCTAGAGATAATTGATGGATTCAAGAAATCACTGAAATTCAACATGAGTACTCCATTATACTCATTTGCTATGTAAGCTACTTTATCCTCTACGAATACATCAGTAGAAGTTGAACCTATTTCATATTCACCAAGTCTAATTGGATTCATAATATCACTAATATTATATGCGAAAATCCAATCAAAATCTGTTGTCCAATTCCATGCTAGAATGTAAATAATATCGTTTTGAATGAAAGAATTATGGACACCCATATCTTCACATAAAATGTTTATACTCTCAAGATTTGATGGATTACTTATGTTAAGTATGTTCATTCCATATAATCCACCAGCAAATGCAATATTCTCTTCAACGTTTAAATGACCAATTGTACCAGTGGTATATTCTTTAATGATAGAAGGATTTGATGCATCACTGACATTAATTATTAGAATACCAAGATTCCAAACAGCAATGTATGCCACTTCATCCTCAACATCGAAGTCATGTGGTAAATTTACAGTCATGTTTGCATAGAGAACTTGGAGTTTTAGGATCACTCACATCGATTATGTAGAACTTATTTCTACTGTACTCTGAAGCATATGCAATGTCATCAACGACTTGAATATCAAATAGAGAACCACTAATTTTATATTCTCCAATTTTTGTCAAAGTAACTTCTTCTTTCTTCGCTTGTGGATGATAAATAACAAAACTACAGATAAACAGCGTTAATAAAAATAAAATCAGAAATATTTTTTTGGAAATTCTCAAGAGCTAGATTCCTCCTATAAGTGAACCATATATTTGTTAGTTAGAGCTCTTATTAATTTAGTTCCTTTCTGAATAATGTTTATAATAATGTAATTTTTCTCTTCGCTAATGACTGATTTAGAAAAAAGATTGGTATCTGTTGATGTTGTGAGAGGAATAGCTATTATGGGAGTCTTATTCATTCATGCAACCATTTATGGCATCTGGCATACGGAAACAAATGCTCTAAATATAGTTCATATTGGTGTTATAGCTGTATTTATTCCCATTATTCTTATGGGAACATGGGGAGGAGGTTTTCCACTCATTAGTAGTTTAGTAGGAACTTATAATGTTTACAGAAGAATGGATAAAGGGATTTCTTTGCGTAAAGCATGTGTTCCAATTTTAATAAACAGCACAATACTTCTTCTTCTAGATCCATTGAAAGCTTTTCTTTTTGGAAGAACGTGGACTACAGGTTTTACTGAAGGAATAAATTATTCTGTCCTAAGCAGTCTTTTGGAAAAAGGTGAATTTATCCTTCCTGGTGTTGAGAGGATTATGCAAATCGGTTCTCTATCTTCCATTGGTTTGAGTGGTTTCTTAACAGTTTTACTTCTTTGGTTACTTTTTAGAAAAGATGGGAAAGAAAAAATCAAAAGAAATGTAATCATTCTCATAACACTTGGGTTTTCCTTAATAGTTGCTTCTAATTTCATTAATGAAGCTCTACATCCTTATGTGGAGATATTATATTTGAAGGGAGGAATATTTGCGTTCTTTGCTTATGTTTTGAGACTATTTGTAAGTGCACAGCTATCATTCTTTCCAATTAGTCTTTATGGGATCTTTGGTATTATACCTGGTTATCTGTTTGCGATGAAAAAAGACTTCAAGTGGATAAAACGGTATGGTTTGAGTCTTGGTTCTCTATTCTCAGGAGGGTTTATACTTACAACAGCTTTAACATTAGTTCAAGCATCAGATATTGAATCTGGTTTGTTTGGAATTTTAGATTACGAGATATATCCTCGAGAATTATTGTTCTTTAGTTTGGGATGTATGATGTTTATATTAATCTGGTTAGCTAAGAAGTTTGAGTATGCATCCTACGAGAAGAAAGTTCTATTATCTCGGAAAACTCTTTTTATCAGGAGATTTGGTGTAGCATCTTTAACCATTTATTTCTTTGAACCATTTTTCAATAATATCTTTGCAAATGTCTTTCACCGTATATTTGGTGATCTTTCTGCAGGATTTGGAAATCCTGATCCTTTTATGTCTAATGTTCCTGCTATTTTACTTTATGAAGTAGTACTCTTCTCTTTCTGGGGATTAGCAGTATTCTTCTGGTCTAAATCTGGTTATAAATTCGGATTAGAACATGCAATAATAGTTACATCTAGACCTTTTAGAAAAGTAAAAACCATGAGAGCTCAATTATACAATCCAACTGATGAAGAAGTAGAAGAAGCTCGAAAAATTCTAGGAAAAGAAAAAAAGAAGAAAAAGGAACAAAAGGTTAATAAGAATTTGTAAATTAATTTCTATGATTATAGAAGGGAAAAGAGTGAAAGAATCACCTTATGTGAAAAAGAAGAAAAAAATGATCAAAAGATTCAATAAGATTTCTGTATCAATTGAAGAAAAGATTTCGAAGTATTATGATAGCATTTTTGCAGAAAAAATAAGAGAGGAATCAAAGCTTGAATTTGAAAGGATAATTCCTCAAATTCCTTACTATCCAGGGAAGATAAATATTTTCAGACAAATTGTTGTTATAGGTTCTTGGGCTATTGCCTTTTATAAACCGATGAAAAAGGAAGAAAAAACAGTAGATGAGACCATATTAATATTCTATGAATATGTGGAGGAATTGCACAAGAAAATACCTAGAATTTTCAGATGGATAATAAGACAAATCTTCTTCAGTTACTTCTTCTTTAAAATAGCACAAATTTCAGCCAGAAATATCTCAAAACATACTGAAGGAGGAGGAGTTGAATATTTCAGAAAAAAAGAGGAGAAGTGTGATTTGATGCTTATCGGGGAAAATTGCCCCATTGTAAGCTTCTTTCATGATCTAGGAGTTCCTGAAATGGCATATTATTGTAATTTTGTTGATTATATACAAAGTAAAATCTTTGGATTAGGTTTGATTCAAGAAGCTTGTTTTGGTGCAGGAGATGATAAATGTATTTCTTGTATGAAGAAAAGCAGGAATACAGAAGTTCCTAGCAATCTAAAAAATTTAATAGAAAAAATAAAAAATATATAATTGCAAAGATTTCACTCATTAAATTCTTTTTTCATTTTTTCCACAAGTTCTGCATTAGTATAAACATCAATGGCTGTCATTGCTAGAGCTTTTGCTGCTACTAGCATTTTTTGTTGACCTCGGTCTGAAATGGAAGCTTCTGCAAATTCAGTTGAGTGACTTGGTATATCTTCTTCTGCTATTCCGACATAAGGATGTATTGTTGGAACTTCGTGACTCACATTTCCAATGTCACTAGATCCCAATCCTCCTCCTGGAGGTTTTGGTCTAATTGGTTCACCAATGATTTTGAGATTCTCAATAAAAGCATCACCAAGTGCTTTGTTTACTTTTCTAGATCTATATGTTAAACCAACTTCTTCGAATTTCATCTTTGAACCTGTACTAAGTGCAGCTCCTTTTGCACAATCTTCAACTTTCTTCACAAGTTGTTTTTGATAATCATCATCAAGAGCTCTAACATAAAACTCTGCAGCAGCATAATCTGGAACTATATTGGGCTTGACTCCTCCGCGAGTTACAATACCATGTATCCTTGCATCATTTGGAATATGTTGTCTTAGAGCATTTATACTATTGAAAGTCTGAATTACTGCGTCTAAAGCATTAATACCCTTTTCCGGCTGTGCAGATGCATGAGCTGATTTCCCAAAGAATTCTATCCTTACATGAGTTACTGCTAATCCTCCTCTTCCTGTATAAGTATGAATTGCTGATGGGTGAAACATGATTGCTGCATCTACTCCTTTGAATAAACCTGCATTGATCATATGAATTTTACCTCCTCCACCCTCTTCCGCTGGAGTTCCCATAAATATCAATTTACCCGGTAACTCAACTTTCAATGAACCCAATGCAAGACTAGCTCCAAGAGCAGCACTAGCAATCAAATTATGACCACAGGCATGATCTATCTCTGGAAGAGCATCATATTCTCCTAGAATAGCAACTGTTTGTCCTTCAGTTTGTTCTGGATGTATAGCATGAATAGCGGTTTCTAATTCAGCTGCTCCTAAGTCTACCTGGAAACCAGCTTTTTCTAATTCACATGCTAATAATTTTGAAGCTTTATATTCTTTAAAGGCAAGTTCAGGATTGTTATAGATTTCTTTGCTAATTTCAAAAAGTATATCCTTATTATCATCAATATAAGCACAAACTTTTTTCTTAAATTCTAAATCTAGCATGGAGACAAATTAAATCTATGATATATAAAATATTGTAGCTAATGTAAGAAAAAAACAGAGATTTCATAATATCGGAATGATTGGTTATCTCTTAGATAAACGCAGCTTCTTCATCTGTTAAATCCCATTTACCACATCTACTTCCCCATCGTGCAACTAGTTGTTCATTTTTACGAATTTCAACTATTTCACAAATGTTAGGACACCCATCACACTCAAATCCTGTTGTTTTAAAATCCATTTCTGGTATATCCCAACCATAGAATGATGTATTTCTCGGTCGCTTGTTCATTTCTTCCTTTGCAAGAATTGCTGCTCCTATTGCTCCCATTACATCATAATTTTCAGGAATCATTATTTCATACTCTAGGTATTTTTCAAATGATTCCCTCATACCTGCATTTGCTGCAACTCCTCCTTGAAACATGATTGGAGGTTTAATGTCTTTTCCTTTGCCTACGTTATTTAAATAATTCCTAGCGAGTGCTTCACACAATCCTTTAATGATATCTTTAGCAGGATGACCTAATTGCTGTTTATGAATCATATCGCTTTCTGCGAATACCGTACACCTACCAGCAATTGAGACAGCATTATCTGATTGTAAAGCTAAATCTCCAAAGTCTTCGATAGGAATATCTAATCGACTTGCTTGCATATCAAGAAATGAACCTGTTCCTGCTGCACAAACAGTATTCATTGCAAAATCGACTACAATACCATTTCTAATGATTATTATTTTACTATCTTGCCCTCCAATTTCCATAACCGTTTGCACTTCAGGATTTAGATCCAATGAAGCTAAAGCATGTGCTGTGATCTCATTTTTTACAATATCAGCCCCTACAATTACTCCTGTAAGTTGTCTTGCACTACCTGTTGATCCTGCACCAGTTATTTCTAAATTGTTACCAAGTTTTTCTTGCATTATTTTAATCCCTCTCTGAACAGAATCCACAGGTTTACCTTCCGTTCTGATGTAAACTGATTCAATTAAGTCTTGTGTTTGATTAATCACAGCTAAATTTGTACTGATTGAGCCTACATCAACTCCCAAGAAATAATTATTACCTTTTTCTTTCATTTTATAAGACTCTCATTTCACCTTATTTTTATCATTTTCATTTCTTTTACGTTCTAATAAATCAACGAATGCTTCCACTCTAGTTTGGAAACCAGCTTCACCAGTATGTTCATCAACAACAAGAGAAAGAACTGGCATATCATAATCTTTACTAACTTGTGGCAATATACTACGAGAAATAATTTCAGGCATACAAGTAAATGGATAAAGGTGGATCAATCCATCCCATCCTTTTTCCTTGTAATAAATTGTACATCCTATTGATTCTCTTGCTTTTCCACCTAGACGATGTCCCAAGTAAGGTTTAGCTTTCTTTATAGCAATATCATGTTGTTTCCTTTTGAAGAAATTTAATCTATATCCTAAATCAATCCATCTTCTGAAAGTAATAGGTGTATAAGCAACTACGCCCAGATCATTTAATTTTCTCATAACATATAGATTTATAGCAGGCTCAATTACAGCGTATAATTCTCCCATAATTATTACTTTAAGAGGATCAGCTTTTTCATCAACTTCAACTTCTTCTTTAAACGTTTCCTTAATCAGTCTTGGAAGTTTTCTAACGTTTCTTTCACCCATAGTATGCACAATTGTTCTGTTGAGTTTATCAGCTACTGCTTTTGCAGAACCTTTAGAAATTTCAGTGGCTCCATAGCTGTAAAGTAGTTTTTCTACAAGATCGAAATACCGATTTTTAATCCACCCAATTCGGAAAGCTTGAAATGCTTGTATAGCGTTTAAATCACCTGTGAGTTTTTTGAAATTTCTGAAAAAATCAGGTTTATCAAACCAATTCAAACATATTATATCACCAGTATAACCAAGATCTTCCAGAATTAATTTCCAGAGAGGAGCATAGTAACCAAGTCTGCAAAAATCAACATGAACTGTTCCAATTACTTGAGTAGCACCTCGTTCTATAACTTCAAGCAGTGATCCAAGAATTATCTTGAATGGTGTGCAAACAAATTCAGAAGCATGACGAGAACCAAGCTGTTTGGTTCTATATGTTGGTTCATTTGGAAGTATAAGATCATCTCTATTCATCCCTCTAGCTATTGATTCCATAACATGAGTAAAAGTTCCGAGATATGGAAATCCTAGTGGCACTTTTTTACCTCCTTTAAATATGAACTTTTGTTGTTAGAAGCAAAGTTTGCTCATCTTCACTCCTTCTTAGCATATCTATGAATGCTTCAATTCTTGTTTTCATACCTGCTTCTGCAGTCAACTCATCGAATACTAGTTGCAGTAATGGAACAATTGGATCTCTCTTAGATAGTCTAGCAGCTACTTCACCAGCGATAGAATCAGGACCACAACTAAAAATCATAAGATGGATAATTCCATCAACAGTCTTGCTCTCCATAAAATGCATGATAGCACCTAGTATTTCTCTTTCATAAAGAAAATATAGATCATAATCCAGTTTATCCATTTGTTTGTCAATTAAATTCCTGGGCATTTGTTCAGAAGTTATAAAATCAACTCCGTGTTCCTGTAACGATGTACGAATACCTAATGCAGAATAAGGATCATTTAAAACATAAGAATGCCCTACCAAAGCTATTTTTAGTTGCCTCTCATTTTCTACATATCTTGGGGGTTCATTCAATATTGTCTCTGATCGCTCCCATTTATGAAGAGTTTCTTCATCAATTAATATCGTTTTATAATGGTTTTTTTGTGCTTTTACAGCTTTTATTATAGCTCTAATAATTTTGATTGGATTTTTTGTGAACTTCAATCCAACTTTGTATGCTTTTCTGAAAAAAGCTATTTTTCTATGACCACTTTTAGCTTTGTTATAATGTGGCATAATTATTTCTGGTAAATCAGGAATCTGTGATCTTAAAACTTCTGCTAATCCTATGAATTTGGGACAACCAACATAGGTATGATGATCACTTCCAAATCTAGGAATGAAAAGATAGTCAACTTGATCCTTAAGAGCTAAAACATGACCAAAGTAGAGTTTTGTTGAATAACAATCCTCATCTGGAGCATTTTTTACTGAGTCAAATTTAATCTGCTTTGTGGTCTTAGGTGATACAACAGCTTCTGTCCCCAATTCTTTAAAAAATGTTGTCCACATTTCTGAGAATTTGTAATAAAGCAATGCTCTAGGTATTCCTACTTTTTTCATTATTACTCTTAAGCTATTATATTAAGCGTTTTAATATAAATTTTATGTCAAAATAATACTATAACCTTGTCCTAATTTATTTTATGCTGAAAAAAGAAAATGAGTTATAAATGCTCAAGTACTTTTTATAAATATGAGTAATAAAGAAAAAATTATTTTTTCTTATATTGCTTTGGAATCTCAACCTGAAACTATTATTCTCCCAGAGAGCATTAGGAGCTTTGCAGGAAATTTATCGCAGTGTAGAATTTGGATGTTCATTCCTTATTCAAAAGATAAGCTTGAAAAAGATATAATTGAAAAACTCTCTTCTCTTGATGTAGAAATTATTTCTTACACTATTGATATTGATAAATCAAAATTTTCATTTATAGATACTGTAAGTGCTGCAGCAGAAGCTGAGAAATTAGCTGTAGGAAAAACTGAATTTCTTGTATGGTTAGGTACTAATGGAATTATTATTAATGAGCCTAATCAATTCCTTCTAGATACAAACAAAATCTTAGGTTATAGACCCGTTCATCACACCCTAATAGGTTCAATATTTGATGAACCTATAGATGAGTTTTGGAAAATAGTTTTTCAAAAAACTAATATTGAAGAGGATAAGATTTTTCCGATGCAAACACATGTTGATGGGAAAATTCTTCGTCCATACTTTAACTCAGGATTCCTTATTGTAAGACCAGAAAGAGGATTATTACAAGAATGGTGGAATAAATACAAAGTTCTATACAAAGACTCTGATTTTAAGAAATTCTATGAAAAAGATAAGCTTTATGTTACATTTGTTCATCAAGCAATACTGTCAGGAGTAATACTATCAACACTAGAAAATCATGAAATGCAAGAGTTACCCTTTGAATATAATTATCCATTGAATCTATATTTGGAGACTTCAAAAGAATATTTACCCAAGAGTATAAACGATTTAGTAACTGCTAGATATTATCTTAGCAAATTGACGGAAGGATATGAATTTGAAAAAATACCTTTTGAAGATCCCCTAAAAAGTTGGTTAGAAGAAAGAATCCTAAATCTAAGAAAATTAAAAGAGGATTGAAGTTGAAAGAAGAATTATCCACTTATAATGGTGTAGAACTGTTTAAAGAAGAAATAGATGTTTTATTGGAATTAGAAAATCTAATTGGAGAAAAGATTCTAGAAGTTGGAAGTGCACAAATGTACACTTCAGGATTTACTCATAAAGAAAAATCAATTGTGGCACTAAGTTTAAGAAAAAAAGAATTGAATTCATTTCCAGATTGTATTGGGAAACTTAAAAATCTGCAAGGACTTTTTCTTCGGGATAATAATCTAAGAACAATTCCTGATTCTATTGGTAAATTAG
>JAEOTE010000045.1 GCA_016839945.1 Candidatus Heimdallarchaeota archaeon
AAAAAATAAATTTACGCGAAGTAGCGTAAAGTATTTAAGAAAGGCATAAAGTATTTAATACTGTAATTATATACAATATTCAATAATAGAACTGATGGAGAATATAAAATGAGCAGTGAAAAGCAATCAGTAACAATTGCAAAGATGGTGAAATTAGAGGCTGAAAAGCCAATCGAACTTCCAGAAGAATTTTTATCAGCTCTTAAACCAGATGGCAAAACATATGCTGTCTTGATATTAGCTCCCAATACCCGAATCATAAGGATTATTCCAACTAGTACTGATACAGTTGCAAAAATCAACATCAATATAGGGAAACTGTCTCCCGATTTCCTTCGTAAAATGGGTTCTATTTTCATTAGATTAGGAATTAAAACACTTTATAGTACAGGTCTCTGTTTCACACAAAGTGCTTGTGTTTACGAAGGGTACATCGATTCAGATGAATTGAAGGAAGTCAGTATAGATCAAATCAAAGATGAGCTTGAGCGTATTGAAGGAGTTTCGAGTGTTGAGGTAGAATCGCTTAAAGTTTAAAGGAGTGAACCTTCGTTGGTTCGAAGGAGAAAGACAAAGGAAAAACGTCTCACTTTGCTTCTCCATCCATTGCGCCGAGAAATTTACCGTCTTGTTTGTGAGACCCCCGGGTTATATTTTTTTGAATTATCTAGTGAGTTAACAGCTCCTCATGGTACTGTTAATTGGCACTTGAGAAAACTGGAAGAAGCTAATCTTATAAAATCTACTAAGTTTGGAGGGAAAAGAGTTTACTTCTCTAGGACTCTTCGATCTGAAGATGTTGAGAAAGCTTTTGTTGTACTCAAGCATTTAACTGCAAGAAAAATTTTTGCATACATTTTGAACAATGAAGGATGTCATCAAACACAGATAGCTAGAGCGCATGGTATACATCACGACACGGTTAGACACCACACTAGCAGAATGGAACAAGCTTTTCTATTAGAGAGTTATAAAATTGGTCGTAAAACGTGTTATAGACTTGGAGAAGTAGGGTTGAAAATTCAAGAAGATAGTATAAACACTATTTCTAATACTTATGTTGCAGCTTTAATGGATATACTTGAAGAGAATTGTTTACATCCTGAAATCGAAGAGATATCGAAAGATCACTTAACAGTAAGAATCGAATGTCCTGGTAAAGAAGATGCAACGTTTACAATCTCACTTTCTCAGTGGACTTTTGATGAAGAATGGGAAGAAGAAATATCTCCTCCGAAAAAACAAGAAATTGTAGAAAAGACCTAATTTTCAAAATTTTTTTTTACATTTGTGCATATGTACGCACAACTAGGAATAAATGTGTCGAAGTATTACATTTATAAGTGGAGTAGTGCCAACTACATAAGGAGTGTTGGATATGAGTTCTAAGGGCAAAACCTCAACTAAGAAAAGCTCAAAAACAACAAAAGTAGATATTAAAGAAATTTCAAAGAAAGTTAATGAAATTAAGAACAATATTAGTAAAGTGATTGTTGGTCAAGAAGAAGTAATAGATGCCATGATCACAGCTATGTTAGCTGATGGTCATGTTTTACTTGAAGGTGTCCCAGGCATTGCAAAAACTCTTATGGCTAGAGCTCTGGCAAAAGCTATTTCTGCAGATTTTAAAAGAATACAATTTACGCCTGATTTAATGCCTTCAGATGTTACAGGAGTTATGGCTTTCAAACCAGAAACTGGTGAATTTTATTTTAAACAAGGACCAGTTTTCACAAATCTTCTCTTGAGTGATGAAATTAATCGAGCCCCTCCTAAAACTCAAGCTGCAATGCTTGAAAGTATGCAAGAAAAACAAGTTTCAATTGAGAAAAAAACATATGCTTTACCTGAACCTTTCCTTGTATTTGCAACTCAAAATCCCATAGAAACAGAGGGAACTTATCCTCTTCCAGAAGCTCAGATAGATCGTTTTGCATTCAAGGTTTTAGTTACCTATCCTGACGAAGAAGAGGAAGCAGAGATTATAAACAGATTTACAGGAGAGTATGATTCCTACGACAAACTAGCTGAAATCAAACCTGTTATTACTGATGATGAGGTTATTAAGCTTCAAAAAATTGTTCGAAAAAATGTTGCCATATCTGAAGAATTATCACAATATATTGTGAGAATAGTTAATCTTACACGTGAAAGCGAAGAGGTATACATGGGGGCATCACCAAGAGCAAGTCTTTGGATGACAATTGCAGCAAAAGCTTCTGCAGCAATGGATGGTAGAGCTTATGTAAATCCTATGGACATTCAAAAAATAGCAAAAAATGTTTTACGTCACAGAGTTCTCATTAAGCCAGAATATGAATTTGATGGTACTACTTCTGAAATAATAATTGATAGAATTCTAAAACACACACCAGCCCCAAGTATTGAAACATCGTAGAGCTAGATAGCTATGAATAATAAGCGAAAACTAATCTTGTTAATTATCATAGGTATTGAAATCATTAGTTTAGCTGTTTTAAGTTCACACACAATAATCTCAAAATCAGACAATCTAGTAAATGGTATTCAAGCTCAAACTGGAGACTTAACTGTTACAATTGAAAGAGATCAATTATATTTTAAAAATGATACAATGAGAACAAATGGCTATATTTATTGGGCAGAACTAGAAGGAGGAAATTTGATACTTTACGGAAATACATCCGATATGTACGAAAAAGCTTTCTGGGATGGAATGGGCAATCTAACAGAAGGTAGCGATTACGTTGTTTATCCTGATAGGGTTGTGATTACAATAAGAACTACACAGTTGTTCTATCAGATAAGGAGTAATTATTATCCAGATTACTTCTTGGATACTAATTTCATAGTAATCTTTGATACTTTTTGGGCTCAATTCAGTTATCTAACACCTGAAGGAGAAGAAAGGTATGCACCGATTAACTATCATAATAAACAATTACTTCCTGAAAAAGCAGGCTTAGTAAGCTATGCACCAACTGATGGGGCAGTTATTGTAAAAGAAGGAGAATCATTTGGAGTTATATGGGAATATACTGAAAGGCCTATGGATCCTTTTCATGAACCTTTAACATATGAAATCACCTACAATTTTGACCCTATATATTTACAGTTTACAGAACAAATGTTTCAAAATCAGCAACAACAAGAACAACTTGAACAAATAGAAAACTTACTAGATTTACTTAAAGCATATTTCAAACTAATAGCATTCTTAGCAATTGCGATAAGTTTAATCGCAGCATTATACGGGTATCTGAGAGCTAAAAGGAAATTTAAGTCACGTTTGAATGAAGCTCGAAGCATGCCAAAAAAGATGTTAAAAGATATTGAAGGAGAAACAGATCCTAGTAAAAGAGTATCTGCATTGTTTAATTTCTTCTTTCTGTTCTTATTAATATCACCAGTTTTTCAAGCTAGTCAGTATACAACAAATAGTGTTGATTTTATTACTAGTAATAGATTCATAACGATGGATAATGCCACTCCAATGGAAGACACAAGTCGAAATATAGATTATCAAAGTATAGTTGATCTAGGGAGAGATGGTATAGCATATGAAAGAATAACTATGAGTATGCCTTATACTGTAGATAATTATAGCATATGGGTGGATACAACAGAAGTTCTTGATTTTAGAGTCTATAATGATCTTGGAGCACCTGTTTCATTTCAAGAATTTGACGATCATTTCCTAGTAAAAAATGTACAAGGATACATTCAATATGAAATGGTGAGACCTTATGTTTACTATAATAATAGCAACATATTGGTTTATTTGGATTATTTCTGGTTGCTGTTTTTTGATCCAGATCTAGGAAACTATTCAAGAGCTGATATAGAATTTACAGTAATTATACCTGATGGAGCAGCTCTAATTAGTGCATCTCCAGAGAGTATTATGACGATATCACAAACTCCTGAAGGGAGAAAGAAAATCACTTTTACAGATATGGATAGACAAATAGATCCATATCATGAATTATTTTCTTCACAAATTACTTATTCCTTCTTTAATGTTATAGAAGCAATCGAAAACCAATCTGCGAGATTTGAGCATTTTCGTGTTCAAACGGAAATAACTCAAGAACAACAAGTTTCTCTTATTCGAAACTTAATTTTTATAAGTTTATTAGGAATAATTGCACCAATTCTAGCGTTTCTACTTACCTATTTCATTATTCGGAGAAGAATGATTAGAAAAATTCAGGAAGAAGAACAAAAATATGAAATGTTGATTTCTGTTGAGGAAATTCAATTAATCGCAATGAAACAAGCTAAGGAGATAGATCTTGAAAAAGAACCATGGAAAGCAATGTTGGGAGAATATTGGGAACTTCTTGCTTACTTGAGTCGACTTACTCCTGTGAACCTTCTAGCTATGAATGAAGATTTGCATGAAAATACTATTCGAAAGTATATACCCTCATTTCTAATCACAGAAACACTTGAATTACTTTCTATTGGTAGAGCCATATCTCAGAGTTGGGAGAATAATGAACAAATTTACTATAACAGACAACAAGCTCGAGATTATCTTGAGTCAATAATGAAGTTAATAGAAAAATCAGAAAAATGGAGGAAAGAACAATCTTGAAAAACAAACGTCTTTATGCTTCTCTCAGCATTGTATTTTTTAGCATTCTATTGTGCTCTTTTTACAGCTTGAAAACTAATGGTCAAGAATCAGTTTATACTTCACCTACTACTTTATTTGAAGTTGATTCTAATACAAATTTCACGGTTTATTCAACTGCACCATTAACTTGGAGGTTAAACTCTCCAGTAAATTTCACTGCATATATCAATGCAACAGGTCTTCCTGCGGGAATGAATCTAACAGTTGTAAGTATTTCAATAGTGTATAATAAACCAGATGATCCACATGGAGAATATCCTAAAATATTAACTCCAAACAAAAACATGACTGTAGAAAAAGAATTACTTGAACAAAAAACCCTATTATATGCACCTTCTGATGCTGATCAATTTAATATTTCACTAGAAATAGTAGTAAGAAGTACAACATCTCCCGATAATCAATTGTTTAAATCTGAATTCCCTGGTGATGTGGAATACATTGAAGTAAAGAAAGATATTGTTTTACCAATCATAAATTTGCCAGGTTTTCCAGATGCGAATACATTTCTAAGATGGATTTTTATTTTTGGTGTGGCATTCGTTCTCATTTCAATGCCTTCGATATTCGTGCTTTCCTTCAAGATTAAAGAAAGAGTCGAAAATAGAAAAGCGAAAGGAGGGAAGAAAAAATGAGTTCAAAAGAAACATCATCTCCTTTAGATAGATCCACTCAAAAAATGGATGTTTTAATGAGATCTTTTGGTATGAGAACCCGTATCTTTAAAGGGGCAACTAGAGCTGTTGTTAAAGGTACAAGAAAGGTTTATCCTTATGAATTAAATGCTACTTTAGTTGAAACAGCAAGAGGTGTAGGTATTAGAATTCGTTTGGAAAAAATCTGGTTTTCTCTTCTAAAACTAGTACCATACTTCATCATTTTATTGTTTTCACTACTACAACGTTTTGTTCCAAATGCAGGTGAAGTAATAGCAGATGCAACTGGAATTAATCTTTTCCTTATTCTACTCGGTCCAGAACCTCGTCTAGTAGGATTGTGGGTAGTTTTACCAATTCTTGGGATTATAGTAGTGGGGGCTGAAATTCTAGAAAGGATCATAAGAGCTAGATATATTCAAGATAGAATGCCTAGATTCCTTAGCGGTGCAGAATGGAATATAGCGGAGCCACCAGTTGTTCTAGATATTATTAGTTCTGCAAATAATCTAATTTGGCTGATGTATGTAGTATTAATTATTATTTTTGCTCCGATGTCATTTTCTACTGAAATCTTTGGAAATTTCATAGAGGTTTATGAAGTAGGTGCAGCATCTTTATTACAAACCACTTCTTTGATCTCGATTCTAGATATAGCTATTATTTCAGGAATGATGTTTGCTACACTATATCAGAATTATGAAAAATTCAGAGGTAGTCTTGATAGACAACAAGTGAGACATGATATAAAGCTTGAATCACAGACTAGACAATTTGTTCAAGTAGCAATTGGAGCTGCTTTAATGTCAACTTTCATGCTTTCAATTTATTACTTCACATTTTGGTCTAGTATTTCCATAATCCAAGTAATCATATTTTATGCAATTACAATAGTCTCTAGTATGATTGGAGTATGGTTGTTCTGGCAGAAGGAAGGATATATCTTCATTGCTATGACAATTTGGATTTTTCTCAGCGATGTAGTAATGATTTTTATGAATGCAAATGATTCATCTTATTCCTGGATGATTATATGTCACTTGTTCCTTATCTTGTTTGTAGTAATACTCTCGGTTAATCGTTATTTCGAGAAATATCTTGCTCAAAAAGGAGTTTATGAACCAAGTTGGATTTTCAGCCTACTCCCGTTATTCTCATACATAGCAGTTTTATGGAAGAAAAAAGTAAGAGTAACAAGAGGAGTCGAGAAAGAATTAGAAGAAATTCTTGATGAGGAATTAAGGGATAAAGTGAAAGAGAAAGCTCCATTAATAATCGACATTAAGAAAATAAAAGGAAAAGGGAAGGAAGCTGTAAAAATAATCCAGAACTATCAAAAGATTATATCAAGAGTTGTGAAAGGAGAGATGAATATTCTATCTCTTGCAAACATTAACTCACAAATATTGGATATCATTAAAGAAAATACAAAACTCCACAAAGAAGCAATTACATTTTTTGATGTAGTTGATAGTATTCTTTGGGATGATAAATACATGCTCAAAGATGGTGGAAAAATTCTACAAATATCTGAAAAGGTGTATGATGAAATTATAAAGAACAGGTGATTGAATGACTCTTGCAGGAGAACCCAAATCCATTCGAGAAGAGAAAGAGCGAGTGAAAATTCCATTAAAGAAATTAAAAAGATTGGAAATAATTTCTAAGGAAAGATCTACAAGCTTTCTTCAAGGACACAGAAGATCCATCTTCAGAGGACCTGGGACTGAATATGCTGATTTAAGAGAGTATACAGAAGGTGATGATCTTCGGTTTGTTGACTGGAATGCTTCTTCAAGAGTACCATTTAAACTAATAGTTAGAGATTATGAACAAGAGAGAAATACCAATGTTATTTTAATGATGGACACAAGCTATTCAATGCTTTTAGGTGAACCGACACCTCGTATTAGAATTGCTGTAGAAGCTATTGCAACGTTAGCTTATACAGTCATGAATAATAGGGATAATTTCGGTTGGGTCTCCTTTTCTGATAAGATTCATAAGTATGTACCTCCGAGAGGGGGTAAAACTCATCTCTACCATGTCTTCAATGAAATGCTCAAAATTGCTCCTTTAGGTCGTACTAATATAGGTCACGCAATACGAGAAATTGCATTAGCTCAAAAACGCAGATCGATTATAATCATTCTTACAGATCTTCATTGTGATCTTGAAGGAGCAATGGATGGTTTTAAGGTCGCAAATGCAAAAAAACACGAAATAAAACTTATGCACATTCACGATCCTGAAGAATTTTTATTTCCTAAACAACCACGTCAAGTTAAATTCCAAGATCCTGAAACAGGAGAAATTATGGTTGTTAATTTCAGTAACCTATTAGAACGCGGAAAATTCATGTTTGAACTTGGATTACAAATAAAAGAAATAAATGAATTTAAGCGAAACATAAGAGGTTTGAATATTGATGTAATTGATGCTCCAACCACAGTTCTAATTGAAAAATTATTGTTAGCTTACTTTGGTTCTAAAAGAAGGGGGTTATATCGATGAAAAGAAAAAAGTTTAAACTAGCATTAATCCTAGGACTTTTTCTTTTAAATTCGTTCAGTTTAACTATTTCAATAAATGTTACTTCTGTTATAGCAGGAAGCTCAAGTTCAGGAGATATTCCACCGCCAAGTAATGAAGATACTGGAGGTGGAAGTGCTGCAGGAGGATTATATCTCAATTATAGAATCCCTCTTGTTTTCAAATCGGGTCCTTATGCACCTACATTGATAGCGATTACTGCAATGCAGAATTCATCTATTATTTTTGGGTTTAATTCTACACAATATACAGGAAATATGGTTGATGTGATAATGGGTGATACATTAATTATAGACCCAACTCTTGAACCCAATCTAATCAATGGCTCTTTAATTCAATCCTTCACCCCGTTACAAATTACAGTTTACCACAATACTACATCTCAAAGTTTTGATGATAGCTTTGCTTACTCGGTGTTAGTTATGTCCATGTGGGGAAGAAAACATCAATCTCCTTTTGATAATCAAAGAGCAATGATCGTCGCTGGATTCAATCAAACAGAAATAGATGTTATAACCCCTAGTGAAGACATACAATATTATGACTTACCAATAGTAGGGCAAACATTAGATATTGAGGTTCAAAAAGGTGCAACTATTAATGCAAATGGTCCAATTGGTGTTGTTTTTTATTCCTTGTCTCTAAATGATGGATCTTATGCTTATACTGGTATTCCAGCATACCTTTGGGGAACAGAGTATTATATTTCTCCACCATCTTCGACTGATAGTATTCCTTTGTTGGATGGAGAAACTGAAATAATTCTTACAACTCAAGAAGAAGGAGAATTTATTCATTCAGAAACTAACTTAAATGAAGATAGATTGGTGTATTTACCGGATAATGGAACAGCTCAGCTTCCAAATGGTTTACTTAATCCCAATGAATATTTTGAGAGAACGTATAGTATTTACACAAATTATTCACTATCAATTCTGTATAATTATGCATATAATTCAACTCCTCATCTTTCTGCAATTCAATATATTGCATCAGATAAAATGAAATGGGCGGAATTGTTCTTTTCTTCGCTTGATTATACTAACGAAAAACTAAGAAGTATAATTCTAGAAGACGAAAGCATAATTTTACCTTTATTTCTTCAAAATAGCACACTATGGTTTGACTTAGATAATTCAACAATAAAAAATAAGGGAGAATACTTTGATTATATGGGTAATGAATCGATAGGTTTCATTGGTAACGATTCATTTTTTGTGTTCATGGAAACATTTCTACCAGAGGCTGAAGTGTGGAATAGTTCAACAAATATCCTATACCCATTAAATCTATATTCCTTTTTTGATAATACTTCAACTTTCTTTCCATCATGGTACAGATTCCCCAATATCAATGTTAAAGAAGTCATTCCAAGTCCTGCAAAACCAACAGAATTTAGGAGATTGCAACTAGATATTATGGTGCAGAATAATGGATCCATTCCTTCAGCACCATTTTGGGTTACTGTATATGTAAATGACAGTTTGAAGATACATAGAATGTTAGATGGATTGGATATACTTGAAGTGATTCCAATAACGTACGAAGAATTTCAAGGATTTGGACTTAAATCATTGAATGTTTCTATTTACACAGATTCTAAAAACCAGATTTTTGAGTTATATGAGTTTGATAATTCTATTGAGTATTTCATTAAGATTAGTCGTAATTGGAATATAATTTATACTTCAGTAGCAATAGCTGTATTAGTAATAGGATTTATTGGTTATAGAGTAATAAGAAGAGTTCGAAGGCATAGAAAGAGAAGTAAAACTCGTTTCGATGTTATTTTAAGTGACATAGAGGTTTAAGAATGATCCCAGAAGAGAAAGATTCAAATCCTGAAGACAAAGAACAAATCACTAAAAAGGAAGAAAGTGAGGATTATGTTCCTTTTGGTATTATCCTTGGAAGAGATTTGATTTTTATTGATTGGACAATACAATTTGGGGGCCAACTCTTAGGTTTACTCGTAGGGATAATTTTAGGTTTCATAGTAGGAGTAAATGTATTTCAAGAGTTGTTCAGTGGAAGTGGATCAATAAATTCTACAGTCTACTTAGTTTTTCAAGTTGGGATAGGATTAGCAGTGATCGGATTAAGCATATACTATATTCAAAGATTGGGAATCCGTATAAACCATCCGAAGAAAATATCAAGCAATAAAATGAATATAACAAAAATTGCATTTTTTGGCATTTCTTTTATTCTAGGAATAGCATATCTATATGGTGGTCATTTAGCGCCAGCAGCTCACAAAATTGCGGGGATACTCCCTCCAGAAAATGGAAATGGGGGAGTGAATGGAAATGGAGAAAACGGAGCGGGGACTGTAGATTTCAATACTACAAATGAGTATATTATCCTTTTAGCAGTAATTATGTTAACAACTGCTATTTTTGCTCTCCTTTATGCTGGCATTGTATATTCTATCAACATGAAAGTAAAAACAAAAGTAGGAGTAGCTATAGGATCTGCTGTTATTCTCCTAACATTTTATTTATTATCTCAATTTTCAATTTCCGAGTATCTTCTAAAAGCTTTTACGGAGAAATCTTATTCCCTAATCTTAGTTTTTCTAACGGATTTCTTATATTATCTCCTTGTAGCTTTGATAACAATTCTAGTTTATCACCAGAGTAGGAGAATCGAGTTATCAATTATTGTGTTATTTCTAGGATTTGCTTTTGGATATGGTTCTCCAACAAATATTTTTCTACAAATAATTGCATTAAAGTGGGGATTTCCAAACTTCTCTGATAATATTACTACTATTTCAGATGTTCTAGCAAGAACACTAGAAGGATTAGAATATGCAGGTCTTTTTGGAATGATTGTTTATCCTATTATTTTTTACAAAGATACTATTCAATTTGGTAAGAAATTCTGGGATACTGCCAAGAAACAAGGGTTAGTTTTACTGGTTTTTACTATTGTAGTTGCAGCAATTGAGATATTAATCCAATTCATAAGTCAGTTTCTGGGTATACTCTTATTTCTAATAATATTCATTGGATTGGTTTTTGTAGTGAATATGCTAATTACTTCAAAATATGGAAAACAAAGTTATACAGCTTTACTAAAATCAATGTCTCAAGCTACGCTGCAAATGAGTGAATCAGTAATTCTGCCATTAGAAAAGCAAACCAAACTTCTTGAGAAAAGAACAAAAAGAAGAGATATAATCAAAATAACTTTGGGAACTGTTTTACCAGTTGTCCTATACTTCCTTATAATGTATGTAACAACTGCAATAACATCTCAAACATCTATTGGGGAAAGCATCTTTCTTTTTACAGCTCTGCCAATTTCGATTGCCATAATATCTTTTGCTACAACTTTCTTTTTTGTTCGAGATCCTCTAATCAAAGGACATTTCAGTTATCCACTAAAAGCTTTAGGTTTAATTGGGTCAATTATTTACTTTATTTATTCGTGCTATAATCTTGTTTACAATAATATGGGAGTTTATCCTGTCATAACTATCTTTTTTATCCCATTGATAATTATTCCAATATTCACCAAAAAGAAGATAGGAACTCTATTACTTTCGTTAGCTGGTGAAAACAAACCAAGAGCTTTACGGGAATTGATAAACAGGAAAGATTTAGATTTGGATTATTTTGAAAAGAGTTTCCATAAATCCCCTGCAATATTCAAATTTTATTTAGCTTTAATACTAACAAAAAGAGGAGAGAAAATCTCAACAATACAAAACGCAATTTCAATGCTCACAAGTAATTTTCCAATCGAAAGAGCAGCAGGTGCATTAGTTCTGTTATATCTTAATGATAATGAAACCCTAGAAAGAGTTGTGAAAATACTTGAGAACGATATAGATCCTAGAGTAAGGGATTCAATAGCATATGGTTTAAGATATTTCAAAGATTTGCCAGAAGAAATATACAAGCGTGTTATAGATTCTCAGCATTATGAAGATGATTCCAAAGTTTTGGAAACTTTGAAACATACTATATCTATCTTAGATCAAAGTTTCCATAAAACAGAAGAAGAAGAGCACCTAAAAGAAGAATATTTGGAAGAGATTTAGAAATATAGAAGAGCACTGTAAGTTCTATTTTATTATGATCCTTGCATCAACTGGAAAAAGTCCATCTTCATTGCTTATGATAGGATTGATATCCATTTCTGAGATATAAGTGCGATTTTCCCAAGCCAATTCTGATAATTTAACTATGATATCAGCTAATTCATCTTTATCTACCCTTGGCATTCCTCTAAATCCTTCTAAAAGTACTCGTGCTTTTATTTCATCAATTGCTGTTAGAGCTTGTTCTTTGGTTGTAGGACACATCCTAAAAACAACATCCTTTATAGCTTCTACAAGAACTCCTCCAACCCCAAAAAGAATAACAGGTCCGAATGTTGGATCTATATTTGTACCAATAATTAACTCTAATCCACTCTTAACCATTTTTTCAACAAGAACACCAGAGATTCTTACATCATCAAAACGTTTCATAAAATCAGCAAAAGCATTTCTTACTTCTTCTTCAGAGCTTAAGCCAATTACAACTGCCCCAACATCAGTTTTGTGCAAAACCTGTGTTGACATTAATTTCATAACGACAGGGTAACCGAATTCATTTGCTGATTGTACAGCTTCGGTTTCAGTTTGTACTAATCTTGAAGGTGGGATTTTAATTCCAATATTTCTCAAAATTTCTTTAGCTTCATGCTCTAGAAGAGCATTTCGATTTTCTTGTTTAATTTTCTCAAAGATTGTTTTGTTATCTGTCATTTTTATTCCTCCACAAGAATAGTTTTTGGATCTATACCATGTTTCCTAAGATATTTAGTATAATCAGTAAGCATTCCAAGAGCTCTCACAGCTCTTCCAGGACTTGGAAAAACAGGTATATCTTCTGCGAGTAGTTGAGCAGCAGCTTTGTCAGCTTCATCTCCACCGATAAGTGCAGTTACAAATGGTTTTTCTTTTCTTCTTGCAAAATGTTTAGTGACTTTGATATATTCATCAATATCTAAATCAGGGATACATGGAAGACATATATTTACAATTGAATCAACATTAACGTCATTATATGCAACTTCTAAAGCTATCTTATAGTCTTCAGCAGTAGCACTTCCAGTAACATCTATAGGATTTCCTGTAGCATAAAAGGATGGAAAGGTTTCATCCAGATACTTTTGAACAGTAGGTGATAGTTCAGCTAATTTTAGATTGCAGTCAGTAACCATATCTGATGCCATTACACCAGCTCCACCACCATCAGTTATAATCGCAACATTATCACCCAATGGTAAAGGTTGAGTTCCAAATGCAAGAACACAATCTTCAAGTTGATCCCAAGTTATTACTCTTATAATTCCTGCTTCATCCAATAAATCATCAACAATCGCATCATTTGATGATAAAGCAGCAGTATGAGAAGCACCAGCTTTTGCTCCAGTTTCAGTTCGATTTGCTTTTATACCCATTATAGGTTTCTTAAGGGAAATTTTTCTTGCTTCCTCCATAAACTCTCTGCCTTTCTTAAAATCTTCAAGATAAATTAAAATCATTTTTGTATCTGGATCTGCCCCAACATATTCTAAAGAATCTGTTTCATTGATATCACTAGCATTTCCATAGGAAATGAATTTTGAAACCCACTTTCCTGTTCCCAAATTGGATAATTGATCAATAAATGCAGCCCCAAATGCACCACTTTGAGTGAAAATTGACACAGGACCACTCTTTGGTCTTTTTAACTTTGTAACTGGCAAGAACATTGTATCATACCCAAGAGCTGGAGAATACAAACCCAAACAATTAGGTCCTATTACATTTATCCCATATTTTTTCATTGTATCATTTATTTGTTGTTGAAGAATTTCTCCTTCTTCTCCAATTTCACTAAAACCGCCAGTTGTTATTATCACATTAGTAATTCCTTTCATACCACATTGTTCAATTGTTTGAGGTGCAAATCTTGCTGGAACTATTACACAAGCAGCATCTATTTCATCTTCAATTTCCATTAACGATGTGTAGAGCTTCTCTCCAAAAAGTTGACCACCTTTTGGATTTACGAGATATGTTTTACCTGGAAAATGATTAACGAAATTATATGCAACAACATTTCCAGGTTTATGTTCAGTTGTTGAAGCTCCTACAACACAAAAAGTCTTTGCAGCAAAGAATTTTTCAAGTCTTGGTGCCATTCTTATCAACTTGCATTTAATTATTTTGGTTAAAAATTTTTGGAATAAGACTTTTGTACTCTATAATGTGTTTTCTGGTTTCCAAACAAATATATAATACGACTATATATGAATAATCATGCCTAGAAATAGATTTCTCTTTGATTTACTTGGAATAGGACTAGGGGTTGCAGTTGCATATCTAGTAGGATTCTTCATTCAACCTCCTGGCACTGGAGGTTCAATTGTATTAACTGTAGGAGGTATTCTTGCTGGAGGTGCGATTTTGGGATTCTTTGCTTACAAAAATGATGGTGTTAAGATTGCAGGTATAATATTTGCGTTAATTGCTGTAGCAGGAGTTGTTGTAGGAGTACTAATGTTTTCATTAGGAGAAGAGGTCATGGAAGCTTTCTCTCAAGATATATTCACTGCATTAGCAGGTGCAGCTTTAGCCCCGGTTTTCTTTATTATTGCAATCATAATGATAATAGGAGGTTTCATAGTAGGAGGTCTGTTTGTAGCTGCAGCAGCGATTGGTTCAGCAATTGGAGAATCAATTTGGAAAGATAAGCAAGCAGAACTTGTCGATAGAGGAGCTGCAGTGGGACCATATCAACCAACACAGTTACCCACATATGAACCAGTGGGAGAACCAAAAGTAGTTCAACCCACACAACCACGATCTGTAGTATGCCCAAATTGTGGTGCAAGTAATCCTGGAACTGATAAATTTTGTACTAATTGTGGAGCTCAACTATAATAGCTGAGCTTTTTTTACAGATTCCAAAATTCTTCAAAACCCGATGAAGTAAAGAACATAACTTTTTTTATTTTAACTTTTTCTCAATCCTTATGAGTAAAAAGAAAGAAGTTCCTATTTTTTGGAAAAATCCTTATCAAAAGGAAATCCAAACGAATATATCATCTGTAAAAGGAACATCCATACAATTATCTCAAGACTTATTTTACCCAGGTGGAGGAGGGCAATTATTTGATACTGGTTCAATCACCATTGATAACACTGAATATAGAGTCCTTGAAACGTACAAAGATGAGAGTGGAATATGGTATAAAACAGACATAAAAGATGAGGGATTACTTCAAAAGAATCAAGATGTTATCCTCAAACTAGACTGGAAAAGACGATATTCTTTCATGAAAGCTCATTCTGCACAACATTTAGTTTCACACTTACTTGACAAATCACTCAGCTGTGATACTGAGAAAGCGAATTTTGAAGAGGGAAAAATAGAGATTATAATTTCAGAAAAAATATCTCTAGAACAATGTTTAGAAATATTAGAAGAAGCTAATTCTTTGATTTCTAAAGGAGTAGAAGTGTTATCAATAATTGTTGATCAAGAAACATACAGAAAGGAGTATCTAGAAAAAGCTAGAGGTAAAGTATCACATGAAGATAATGTTAGAATGATTCAACTTGGTGAAAAAGGAATAGATTTGACATGTTGCGGAGGGATTCATGTTAATAATCTATCAGAAATAAATGGAATTTTTCTAGAATCGCTGAAAGAATATACTCTTAAGCTGCACGTCGATAAACAAGGAATAGCTTTTGCAAATCTTCAGAGAAAACTGATGATTGAAATAGAGGATATAACAACTAAAAAAGGCACTAAACTTCTGGAAATGATAAATAACAAAATAGAGGAGAATGAGATTCTTGAAGAAAGCAACGTCAGTTTACTTAGGATGATTTTTAAGAAAATCAAAGTATGGAGTGAAAAAATTAACGAGTATAACTTAGTTTTACTCTCTTTACCTGAAATAGATCGTCAAGCTATTCTTGCTTCTCTAAAAGAGCTAGAAAAGGATGTGTTCGTTGCTTTGCTTGGAAGAGATGAAATCTTGTATGTAATTTCAACAGATGAAAGATTATCAGCTAAAGAAATTGTAAAAAATATAATAGATAAAACAGGTAAAAAAGGAGGAGGAAATCCAGCTTTTGCTCAAGTTTCTGTTAAAGATATTGACAAACCATTTGAATTAGTTAAATCGGTTTTAACTTCTTAATACAGATAATCTTCCTTAGGACCAATATATGTGTAAGTTATTGGATCTGTTTTATCATTTCTTTGAGCTTTTCCCTCATCTATTAGTTTTTGCAGGTGAGAAACCATATTAGTTCGTGGAGCTAGTTCAGAGTATGGATGATACCAAACAATTCCCTGAGCATTGTGGACTCTTTCAATCAAATCATCAATGGTTAAATATTTTTGTTCAAGCATTGCCATAATAAGTTGGTTCTCAAATTGTAGAAAAGCTTCTTTAACGTCAGAAATGTAAGGAATAATGTGTCGATCTTCTTGATACCCATCATGAGCAGGACAGATGATTGAGATTTTTGCATTTTCTAAAAATGCCATATTTTTGAACCATTCCTTGTAAGACCCAGAAAAATCTATTAGATAACTATGCGGTAATGCTGGATAGATATTCAAAGCATCTCCAGTAAACATAGCTCTTTCTGATGTAGCAAAAAACATGCTATGACCATAACTATTTCCATCAAAATTAATTACCATTAAGCGAGTTTTATCTAATTCAAATTTATCTCCGTCTTTAAAATATATGTCAGGCTTTAGTTTATCCAAATCATCAAAAGGATCTTTTTTTATTGCAAAATACAATTTCTCTTTCTTTGTGAATTTGAAATGTTTTGATTTTAGCACAGATCTTGGAGTTTCCATAACTTTCTTACACTTTTCATGAATAGCAATTTTAGCATTTGGAAATATATCTTTCAGTTTATAGACACCACCCATAACATCAGGATATGGATGGGTTATGAAAATATATTTGACATCTTTTACATCTTTCCCTTTATTAAAAACTGCTTCTTGGAAAGTTTTTTCTATTGAACCTCGTCTTCCAGTATTTATAATCACAAAAGAATCCTTACCTAATAGATATCCTCTATTTCTTTCTCCTCCATCACCTGATGGACCTTCAACTATTGTTAAATTGTCACGAATATTTTGAATTGGTTCCGATATCATTTTATTACACCTTATCTTGCTTCAGCTAAGATATTTGCAACTGTTTTACTAACTTTCTTCATTTTCTCAATTTCTATAGATTTCTCTTGTTTATGATCTTTATATTTTCTTTCAGAGATTTCTCCAGTTTGAGAATTTACATACAATACCTCTAATTCCCTCTGTAATGATTTCATTTTTCTTTCTAAAGCATCAAAAGTTTTTCTCATTTTTGCTAGTTCTACATTCAGTTTAATTGTCAGATTTTCAATATTCTTCTTGTATTTAGTTTCCATCTCTTCTAATGTTGCTTTGCTTACTGCTTTATCTCCTTTAAGCCCACTAAGTTTCTTGAGTTTCTTTCTCTCATTATTTCTATCTTCAATTATTTCCTCTATGGGCAGAATAGCTGAAAAATCCTCAAAATCCTTTTCTTTTTTATCTACTTCTTCAACTTCTTCTTTGAGTTTTTGAATTCTAGGTAAGGCTTCATCCCTTGGAACAAGTTTATTCTTAACTCTATCAAGTAGTTTATTTATTTCATCATCTAAATCTGCTTTTTTCTTCAGAAGAGCATTGAAATCTTCGCGTTTTACTATTACATCAGCGATTCTTTCAACAAGTTCTTCATCCGTTAAGTCTCTCTTATCCTTTTCTTCTTCTACCTTCACTTCTTCAACTTCAAGAGGTTCATAAATCATTCCAGTGGGTGATTCTGGATCTTCCTTTGCTATTTCTATGACTTCATCCTTTACAACTAATTCTTCTGATTCATCTTTATGCATCAACCTTGCTCCACATTTTCGACAAAAGTTCCAATGTGATTGAACCGGGTTTCTACAGTAATGACATTCTACCATAATGAAACACCTATCTTATGTTATTTTTGAAGTTATCCTTAAAAAAGATAATCTTTTGCATTTATTTAATTATGCTATCAGTAGTAATATGTTCAGAGAACCCAGTTAAGATTTTAGCGGCTAAGGAGGCTTTTTCCTCATATTTCAAAGATTTAATCTTCAAAACAATAAATCTTGATGAATATAAGTCAGTTTCAAAACAACCTATGAATGCTAGAGAGACTCTTGAATCTGCAGTTAATAGAGTAAAAATTGCTCGAAAATTAGAGAAAGCTAGCTATTATGTTAGTATGGAAGGGGGAATTGCAAAGGATGAGTATGGTGCATTTCTTACATGGTACGTATGTATAAGTAGTGATTCTGGAAAGAAGTCAGTTTCAGGAGGTGGGAGAATGCCACTTCCAGTTGCAATTTATGACGAACTTTCACACAATAAGGATATTGAACTAGGGAACATTATGGACAGAATTGCACATGAAGAAAATATAAAACAAAAAGGAGGAAGTACTGCTATTTTCACAGGAAATAGAATTCAAAGGAAAGATGTCTTCAAGAGGGAGATAATAATAGCATTAGTTCCCTTTACAAGCAAAGCATACAAAGAGCTAGAAAGAATATCATAATAGAATTTTGTATAAAAGACATATTTTATAAATATCACACTTAATTCTTTATCAATCAAATCAAATTGTGATATTATGAAAGATAAAGTTCAAGCAACCTTAAATGAAATACGTGTAGCACTACAACAAGATGGTGGAGATATTGCACTTATTGATGTTGAGGAAGAAAGTGGAGTTGTAAGAGTAGAATTACAAGGAGCTTGCAGAGGTTGTCCTTATAGTCAGCTAACTCTTACTGGTTATGTTGAAAAGCTTCTAATAGAACGAGTTCCTGGTGTTACACAAGTTGTAAACGTGAATTTAGAATCATTAAAGCCTTCTTAGCATTTACATAAAGTTTTTTTATCTACTTTCAGTTATATCATTAGATTGTTATTATTAGAGGATACTTAAATGCCTGAAACCATTCCACCTGAAATACTAGCTCATCAGAATAGAATCAGTCCAGAATTAAGAGAGTTCTTGATTCAGACCCTCGAAGAAAAATTCTCAAATGAAAATTCAAAACAAATCGGGAGAATTCTGTGGAATCTAGTTGATGATCCTGTTTATGAAACAGATGAAGAGCTAAAGTACTTAGCCAGTAAAATTGGCGTAATGGTAGGCCAATATGATTTAGCCATAAAATGTATAACAGAGTCAATACCAGGCACTAAAGTATGGGGAAGTGTAGCTCTATTTGAGGTGGGTGAGGTTGATCAAGCGATTAGCAATTTACACCAAGTTATAGAGAATGAAACAACTGATTTACTTCCATTAATTGAATCAATCTTCTGGGTTATTTATTTAAAATTACTAGTTGGCGATACTGAAGGCATTGATAACTACAAGAATCTTTTAGGAGCATTATTTGATGAAAGGAATATTCGATTAATCCCTAAACAACATCAAGAATTAAAGGATTTTGCTGAAGGTCTTGTAGAACTTCAATCTGCAAACAATATTGTAGGTCTTAAACAAGTGGAAGAGTTTTTGCAGAATCGAAAAGAAGCCAATGATCAATATTGGCAACTAATAGCTACTTTAACTTTGGGAGAACAAAAACTTGATTCTTCAGATTTTATTTCATCTGAAGCAATATATGAAGAAGCTAGGAATCTTGCTGACAATTTATCAAATGTAGCACTCTTAGGTGCAGCTGATATTGGTATCACCACTGTTTATTATCTAAAAGGGGAATTGAAAAAAGGCAACATTCTATCAGCACAAATAATCGATAGACTTCAAGGAATATCACAATATTATCTTTCCAAGGCTAACTATGTTAGAGGCCAAATTCTCACAAAACTTGGTCAGCATAAAGCAGCAAGAGAAAGTCTTCAAATGTCTTATTCATTAGCTAATCAATATCATGACTACAATAAAGGATTTCTGGCTTTACTTGCTATTGCTGATAGTCATATAATTACTAATGAGAGAGAAAAAGCTCAAGAGGTTTATGATAAAGCATACAATCAAGTTGTAAACATCGCAAATAAAAGACAGTTTACTAAAGCTCTAGTTCATATCGCTGTAGGAGATTACAGACAAGGGAATCTAGAAAACGCTCAAAAAAGAATTAATCAAATCGAAACTCTTGCGGAAGAGATTCAATATCAAAAAGGAAAAACTGATGCTCTCCGTTTAAGAGCTCAGATTGCCATCAATAGGAACGAAGACATAAAGAAACAAATTTTCGCTCTTGAAGCATGTCAAATTTTATATTTAGAAGTTGGAGATGAAGAGAGTCATGCGAGTTGTGATGTTCTAATTGCAGAAGCTTATACTAGATTGGGTGATGCTAGAAAAGCGGCATCTCACCTTGATTCAGCAAAAGATTTCTATCTAAAAATATCAGATAGCATGAAAATTGCAGAAATTAAGGAATTACAAGCTAGTTTCGATATTGAGTCTGGTAGGTTTGATGAAGCTTTAGTAAAACTAAGATCATCTTATAGCCATTTTTCTGATGTCTTTGATAGAAATAAAAGAGTTAGATGTTTAAGAAAAATTGCTGATATTCTAGCAGTTAAAGGAGATTTTAGAGAGAGCTTAGCAAGATACAGAAAAGTTCAGGAATTAATGCCAGATAAGTCTAACAATATAGAAAATTCCATTATAAGTCTAAATAGAGCAAGAATTAATCAGTATTTAGGCAACTATGAAAAAACAAAAGTAGAATATAGATTTGCAGAACGATTTTTCTTTGAAAATAATCTTGATGATATCCTAACACAAATAATAGCTGAAAAAGGACTTCTTTACATTTTTAGCGAAGAAGAGGAGTTATTTGAGGAGATTATTGGTGAGCTACAGGAGAGAGCTGAAGAAGGTAAAAAAGATGCTGATGTTTGGATACTTTATTTGAATGGAATGAAGCAGATACAAAACAAGGAATATAACGAAGCATATGGAAATCTAATCACAACATTACAATCTACTTTGGAAACTAATAGTCTTATTTCTGTTGGAGTTTTATTTAACTTAATTAGAACAATTGTTGAAATTTACAAAGAAAATCTAAAACAACCATTTATCTCAGAGGAAGTAAAGAATTACATTGGTCTTATAAAGGGAATTGTAACAGAATCCAATTTCTTTTATCTAAAAGGAATTCTTTATCTTGTCAACTTACTTTGGCAATTAATTGCATCAGAAGATGAAGACTATAACGAGATAATTGTACAAGCTTCAGAGTATTACGCTAGCACAGGAATTGAAGAATTTGGTAATTTCTTGCTTATTCTTCAATATAATATTGGTGAATGGTTTGGTCAAAAAGACACCAAAATCCATAGCATTCTAGCAACACCTAAGAAATATGATTCACCTGAAATCGTTCTGATGGAAATACTTGAAAAAACCGGAAAAGCGATAATTTTGGAGAATCTTCTAACTATTGAAAAAGAAATACTCCAACAAATGTAGAAGAAGAAAGAAATTATAATTACATTTATTTTGAAAGTGTTTTTACCATATTCTCGATTATTTCTGTAGCTAATCCAGAATAATTATCAGGATTTAGTATTTCATCTATTTCTTTTTCTGTATAGAATTTGCTAATAGTAGTGTTAGATTTAACAGCTTTAACAAAGTTCTCAGCAGATGATAATTGCCTTAATAATTCATGAGCTTTTTGGCGCCCAATTTTGTTTGTCATTTTAATCATCAAATGTTCTGCACATTGCGATCCTTTCTTTAGAAAAAGATTTTCTTCGATTTTTGAACGGTTTAAATAGATATTTCTTAGAATTGTATTCATCTGTAATAGAATATAATGAGTCAAAATGGAAGTTTCTGCAAGAATTACTCTTTCTGAACTCGAATTTGTTAAATCTCTCTCATGTTCTAAACAGATATTTTCTAGAGCTACCTGTATGTTGCTTCTTATTACTCGAGCTAATCCACAAATCCTTTCACTTTTTTCTGGATTTCTTTTTTGTGGCATAGTAGAAGAACCAACTTGTTTTTCAGAAAATTCTTCTCTAACTTCATCAATTTCTGTTCTCTGAAGGTTTCGTATTTCTCTAGCAAAATGATCTAAAACTGTAGCTATCAAACTCAATGCAGAGATATAGTTATAGTAAATCACTCTTGATACAACTTGTGTAGTAATAGGTAACCTTTCTAATCCAACTTTCTTCAGCACATGTTTTTCTATCTCTTGTGTTCCAAAAGATGCATAAGTTCCAACTGCACCAGACATCTTACCATAGTTTACTTTAGCATTTTCAAGAACTTCTTTTGCTAATACTAGTTCATTCAGAAAATTACCAAATTTCATCCCATATGTAGTTGGAACAGCATGAATTCCATGTGTTCTTCCTATACAGATAAGATCCTTGTGTTCTACCGCTAACTCTTTTACGATATTAATGGTTTCTTTAATAGTTTGGAAAATTATTGCCTTTGCTTCCTTTAGTTGTAAACCTCTAACTGTGTCTTGGATATCATAGGAGGTTGCGCCTAAGTGAATGTACTCACCAAATTTATCACATTGTTCAGAAATTGCTTTTACAACACTCATTAAATCATGATGTATTTCTTTTTCTATCTCTTTAGCTCTCTCAAGTTTAACAAAGTTTGAATTGCATTTTTCTTGAATAAAGTCATGTGCTTCTTTGGGGATTTTACCTTGTTCAAAATTAGCTGCAGCAAGTTCTTTTTCTATTAATAGTTGTAATTCAAACTTCTTTTTCTCGGAAAAAATCTCAGCTAATGGTGTTTTATATCTGTTAATTTCTAACATATACATTCTACTCTTTTTGATATTAACAAATAATAATGAAGTTTGATTATTATAAATATGACTTATACGAAGAAGAAAATATCAGAAGAGTAAGTTATCCATTTCCTTCATGCAAAACCTTTTTTTACAATTCTCACTATATTGTAATTATGCCATACGAAAGAATGACACGTAATTTAAATCAAAGTATTTTTTCTTTTATCATTGGGACTGCATTTAGTGGAATTTTAATTGCATTATTCTCAATGGATGCTCTTATTTTAGCCATTTTTGAAGTTCCGTTAGCTTTTCTAGTTGCTCTTATTGCAGTTACAGAATGTGTTTATTCTTATAGAGATGAAGTATCATTAGATTCAACCTTCAAAATGTTAAGATCTCTCCTTAAATCTCTTCTAATATCTATACCTGTAGTATTATTATACAGCGCAATTATTCTAATATTACATCAAACCATACAAATATTTGAAAATGCTTTAGATCCACTTTTTAATAATAGAATACAAGGAATGTCGGAGATAGCAGCAATCCCATTGTTATGTTATATTCCAATATTTATCATGCTCTTTGCTTTACCATTCCTATTGTATGTTTATGGTAAGGTACATATTCTTTTGTGGGGAAAACCTAAAGAAAAGAAAGAAAAACTAAGAGAAACTCTCGCTGAAGAAAAGGAGAAGGAATTTAGAGAAAAAGTATTTCGCATGATAGATAAACTTGAACAAGATGCCATTCGATTACAGCAATACTTCTTAGAATTACAAGGGGTCACTCCTCTTATTGATTCAGTAAATGATCATGAATCATACAGGACTCTTAATCTTCGATTAAACATGATGAATGATTATGTCAAATCTCTTGAAGTTGAGGATACTAAAGAAAATAAAGAGATATTACAGGATGAAGAAGTTAGCAGAAAAATAAGAGAATTAGATATTCAGAAGAAGACTATTATTGACGTCTTGGAACAAAATATGAAGAAATTAAAGAGTGAAAAAGGTAAGTTTGAGAAAGAAGAGGGAGAAGAAGAGATAGAGGAAGAGGAAGAAACAGTAGAGGAAGTAGTAGAAGAAGTAGTAGAAGAAGAAGGGGAAGAAGAAGGGGAAGAAGAAAAGACAGAGGAAACTGAAGAAATAGTTACTGAAGAAAAAACAGAAGAGACTGAAGATACTAAAAACGAAGAAAAGTCAGAAGAAAGCTAATTTGCTTTCTTATAGGCTTCAAGAACTTTTTCTACAAAATCATCTTCAGGATATGCTCCTTCGAATTGAACATCCCCTTCGTTAATTACTGTTTTTGGAACGCCCATTACATAGAATTTCTGTGATAATAAAGGAAACTCGGTTGCCTCAACCATCTCTCCATGGATATTGGGATTAGCCATAGCTAACTTATGCGCTAAACGCACTGCTGGAGGACAGTATGGACATGTAGGAGTAACGAAAACTTGGATTTTTATTGGTTTGTCTATTTTCTTAATTTTCTCAAGATTTTCTTCCTTTAATGTTATTTTTCTAGCAGAAATATCTAAAATATCTTCTACTAGAGATCCAAATTCATAACCACTTGGTATCCCAGTAAATACAACTTTGTGTTCAGTGTCACCGTGTAAGAGGATAGTTGGGAATCTCTCAACTCCATACTTTTCTATTTCAGGAGGATTGTCTCTCTCTCGTACATAGTTATTTCTATCATATTTTCAGGAGCCAATTCAGCTAGCAATTCCAAAATTTCTTTTGTTTGAGCACATGTCAAACAACGATCTTTATCTGTAAAAAGTTTAACATAAACTTTATTTTCCATATGCTGGAATATTTCTTTTACTTGTCGTTTTATATTGTCATCAACTTCTAAAGACATATTTATCACCTATGTGTATAAGGCTTGCACACATGAAATTAGGAGAGTCCTCTTTTAAATTTTTTGCTTAAGCAAGAATAAAAAAGGAAAAAAAATCAACCAGTTCTTTTAATTATATGATATCCAAACTGGGTTTTAACAACTTCTGATAATTCTCCCTTTTTTAATGAAAAAGCTGTTTGTTCGAATTCCTTAACCATTTGCCCTCTTTGGAAAAATCCTAGATTTCCTCCTTTTTTACCTGAAGGGCATAAAGAATGCTTTTTTGCCAATTCTGTGAAATCAGCACCTTTCTTTATTTCATCAAGAATTCTAGATGCTTCTGAATGTTTCTTAACTAGTATATGACTTGCTTTTACTTTGGACATGATATCACACCACCAAATTTACTAAACATAATAAAAATATTTGGAATGAGTAAATTTTAAATTACTCTAAGATTATTCGAGCATCTATAGCTTTTAATCCATTTTTTGTTGCAACAACAGGATTCAAATCCATTTCTTTGATTATTGGATTTGCCTCAATTAGATTAGAAATACGTAAAACAAGAGATTTTAATTCATCCTTATCTACCTTTGGTTTTCCCCTATAACCGTCTAGCATCTTTCTACCTTTAATTTCATTGATCATATCTTCTACATCCACTTTTTTCACAGGGATTAGACGAAAGGATACATCCTTGTATACTTCTACAAAAATACCTCCAATTCCGAAAGCTATCATTTTTCCAAACTGAGGATCAGTATTTGTTCCAATAAGTAATTCAACTCCTTCAACAATCTCTTCAATACTAAAACCGTCTATCTTTGCATCCGGGTAAAATCCTCTGACCTTAGTCATCATTTCTTCATAACTTTTCTTTAGATCTTCAGCAAATTTAATACCAATTTTCACTCCTCCTGAATCAGATTTATGCAAAACATCTTCTGAAACAACTTTGAGAACAATGGGATAACCAATATTTTTAGCTTTAACTAAACAATCATCCAAATCTTTAGCGATTTCCATTTTATTTAATGGAATACCTGCTAAGTTCATTATTTTTCTAGATTCCTCATAAGTTAAAATTGTTCTATTGTTATCCTTCACTTTATTCAGGAGTTTTTCTATTTCATCATTCATTACTTTCATGCACCATTATGTAGATTTTGTGAGATTTTAATGATTTCTCTTTTGATTTCAAATTTAAAAAAGATACTATATGCATGAAAAACTAAAAAGAAAAAGAAAAGAAAAAGGAGATAAATTACACTAGTTTCTTTCTAAAAAGAAGATAACCAAGAAGACCTATTAGTATTGTCCCTCCGGCAGCTCCAAGAAGGATTCCAAGCATTTCATAAGTTCCAAAATCAGTTTCATCTGTACCGGTAGGAGTGGTTGAAGGTTCAACAGTTATCCAAACAATATCTGTTATAAAATTTCCACTTGTATCATTAACATAAATAGTAAAGTTCCAGATACCTAAACTTAAACCATCGATATTAATAGTTATAAACGTATCATTAGTATAAGAACCACTATCCCAAACAGAACCGTTTCTATAGACAACATAGGTGTCAGGATTGGTATCAGTAGCATTCCAGACTATTGTATGTCCAGTTGTACCCTCTACATAACTATCATCAATCGGACTATCTATAATAGGATTGGTTGTATCTGCTACTTCTGTTACTGTA
>JAEOTE010000180.1 GCA_016839945.1 Candidatus Heimdallarchaeota archaeon
AATAAATATGGAAAAAGAAGAGGTTTTGGTCCAAAAGTTGCTCCATTAATGGTTTCGATTATAAGAAATCAAAACAAAGTACAGAACACATTGAAAAATAATCCTCAGGAACCTCGAATTGAAATTACAGATAAGGAAATAACTGAACTAGTTGAATTAGCTAACAAAAAAGGTGCAGGAATAATAGGTTTCACAAAAATTTCAGAACATCTTGTTTTTCAAAATAAAGCAGTTCTAAGTAAGAATGTAATAGTTTTAGGGTATGAAATGGATAAAAAAAAGATGGATACTGCACCTCATATAAAGTGTCAACATGAGGTTATGGGAACTTATGACAAATTAGGAATTGTTTCAAACAAAATAGCTGCATTTCTAAGAAAGAAAGGATTTGCTGCTCATGCTGGACATCCATTAATGGGAGCAGCATTATATCCACCCATGGCACAACTAGCAGGAATTGCTTTTCTGGGATATTCTGGAATTGTAATCTCACCTGAATTCGGTCCTCGTTTTCGTCTTACGGCAATCTATACAAGTATAGAGAACTTACCTATGAAATCAGAAAATGAGCATAGCTGGATTCGTGATTTTTGTAAATCATGTCGTAAATGTATAAAAGAATGTCCAGGAGGAGCTATTTTAGATGAACCTATTATGCATTCAAGTGGTCAAATAACTCATGTAGATAATGAAAAATGTATGCCTTATTTCGTTAATCAATATGGTTGTAGTATTTGCATTAAAGTGTGTCCATTTAATAATGTCGATTACTATAAATTGAAAGAAAGCTTTCTGAAAAATGAAAATTCAAGATAAGCCTTATTATGAGTTTTTAATTATATAGTATTATATTACGTAACTAAGTTTAAATACAATTAAAAGAAGAATCATACTTGGTTAAATTTGAAAAGAAAAAACATAACTAAAGGAAAAATATTCATAGCAATAGTTTTTTTTCAAATTTTATTGACAAGTAAACTTACACAAGCATTTATCTCATTTCCTCCATGGTTTCAAGGGTTAGTAATCTTTTTTTGGATTCTTGTTGGTGTATTTAGCTTACTTGCATTATGGGCTTTAGTTGCATTATCAATTGGAATGGTAAAGCTAGTAAAGAAAATAAAATCTAGAAATCAAAAAGATATAATCGAATAAAGTTGAAACTCTATTACTTTGTTATTATTCTAGAAAGGTTTTTATTATTTTTTTGCATCTTGTTCTTGATTCCAAATATGAGTTATGTTTTAATGAAAATTCTTGAATCTGCACCTTATCGATATGATAAAGGTATAAAGATTCTTACATTAGGGAAAATTGACAAAGCATATGACAGACTAGTTGATCCAATAAAGAAAGATGACAAGGTTTTAGATATTGGATGTGGAACTGGGATGCTATCTTTTAGAGCTGTTCTCAAAGGAGCAAATGTAACTGGTATTGATATTAATCCAGAAATGTTAGAAATAGCAAGGAAAAGATCTGAAGAACTCAAAATAAAAGAAAAAATAGAATTTCTTGAAATGGGTGTCGCAGAATTAGATCATTTTGAGAATGATTCTTTTGATGTAATAATGAGTGGTCTTTGTTTCTCGGAACTAAGTGAAGATGAAATCACTTTCACATTAAACCAAGTAAAACGAATATTAAGCAAAGAAGGGCAATTTCTACTTGCTGATGAGATAAAAAGTAGATCTTTATTTAAGAGAATTATCAATTGGTTTCTAAGAATACCACTTGTAATTATCACATATATTCTTACTCAAACCACTTCTAGAGCTATAAAGAACATTGAACAAAGAATTACAGGATCTGGTTTAGTAATTCAATCTCGAAAATCAAATTTCCTAGATAATTTTGTTGAGTTAATTATAATTAAGGAAGGTAAAAAATGAGAATTTCATATTATATTTATTATGGATTAGTTACAATCGTGGAAACATTAATGAGAATGTTTCCCTTTCCAGCTAAAACAGGTTATCAAAGAATAGGTAATCCAGATGAAAATTCTCCAGTTTTATTGACATGTAATTTTCATCTAACAATCTTGCGATTGAAAAAAGCAACAAGGGGCTTGAACTATCATCTTTTAGTTGCTAATAGTAAAGGAATCAATGTCTGGTGCGCAGCGACAGGAGACAGCTTGAATAATCATTCTGTGGTATCAGTCATCAAAACCTCTGGAATAGAAGATAAAGTAAATCATAAGAATATAATTTTACCACAATTAGCTGCTCCTGGAATAGAATCAAAGGTGATTCAGAAACGTGTTGGGTGGAAAATTCTTTGGGGACCTGTTGATGCAAAGGATATACTAGATTATTTTGAAGCAAACTTTGAAAAATCAGCGGAAATGAAGCAAGTAGAGTTTCGGTTTGTTCAGAGAATAGAAATGGCAATTATGTGGATTTTTCTTGCAGCTATAGTTTTAATGCCAATATGGGGACCTTTGTTTAAGTTAGAAGCTGCATTCTTATTAGCACAGATTTGTTTAATTTATTTCTTAGCTCTTATCTCTTTTCCACTCTTTGAAAGAATCTTTCTAAAAGAAGTAGAAAAGAAGAAAGCTTTTCTGACTTTAGGGAATTTAGTGGTGTTTCTGATAAATCTAGTTTATGCATCAATAGGAGTAGTTTTGTATGTAGTAATTTATCAGAAAGATTATTCATGGATGTTGCTTCGATGGTGTATAGTATCCTTTTTACTAGTCTTATTAGTAAATATGGAACTTAAGGGATCATCTTCAACATACAAAAGTGATTCTCATGCGGATAAGCTATTCGATGTAGAAATAGACCTTGAAAAATGTAGAGGAACAGGAATTTGTGTTGATGTATGTCCACGTAATTGCTATGTATTGGATACAGAAAAGAAGAAGATAACCATGCCAAGAAAGAAATATTGTGTTCAATGCAGTGCTTGTATTGTGCAATGTCCTTTTGATGCTCTATATTTCATGAATAGAAAAGGGGACATTATCAAACCAGAAACAGTAAGAAAGTTTAAACTTAATTTAATGGGGAAAAGAAATTAAGTAATAAAACAACCTTCTATTGTTGAAAAACAATCTTTATAAGAATTCTAATTTTTCTACATGCATGAATAATAAGCTTCTAAGGATTAATTTAACTTATAAGAAAATAACATCAGAAAAAATACCTGAATCTGTTGTTTATGACTATATGGGGGGCACAGGTTATATAACATATTTCCTGTATAAGGAGTTGAAACCAAACATTGATCCTCTTTCTGAAGATAATAAAATCATCATTGCACCTGGACCTCTTCAGGGAACTAAAGTACCTATTTCTGGGAGGTATGCAATGGGAACAAAAGGACCTTTAACTAGTCTTTATCTTGATAGTAATGCTGGAGGTTTCTTTGGCCCTGAAGTTCGTTTTGCTGGATATGATTTAATCATTATTGAAGGAAAATCAGAAAAACCAGTTTATATCTCAATTAAAGACAATAAAATCGAAATTAAAGATGCTGAAGATTTATGGGGTATGTTTGTCTATGAAACTGAGATTTTGATTAAGGAACTAGAAAGAGAACCTAAAATGAGAATTCTGTCAATAGGACCAGCTGGAGAAAATCTAGTTAAATTTGCTTGTACAACATCAGATAACTTTCGAAATGCAGGTAGAGGTGGTTTAGGTGCAGTTTTTGGATCAAAGAAGCTTAAAGCAGTAGCTGTGAAAGGTTCGAAACGACCAACTAATGGTAATCAAGAAAAAATTGAAACAATCAGGAAGGATATTGTTCAAAGAGCAAAAAATGCTAAAGAAGATGGGCATTTACTTCATCAACATGGAACTAGCTGGCTAGTGAAAGAATCAAGTGATCTTGATCACTATCCAACTCGAAATTGGCAAGCAGGAGAATTCGAGGATGCAGATAAGTTAAGTCATGATGTGTTTGCTGAAAAATATAAGCGCTTCAGACGACCATGTTATCAATGTCCTATAGGTTGTAGTGAAACTCTTGACGCTTCTATTTTTGATTGGGTTGCAAAAGATAGAAAAGAAATAGCAAAACCTGAATATGAAACTTTAGCAATGTTAGGAGGTAACTGTGGGATAAATGATCCTGAAGCAGTTATTCATGCTAATTATCTTTGTAATCAACTTGGATTGGACACAATCTCTACTGGTAGTGCTATAGCTATGACGATGGAAGCAAAAGAAAAAGGATTAGTTGAAGGACCTGAATTTGAAGATGTTGAGTTTGGGA
>JAEOTE010000046.1 GCA_016839945.1 Candidatus Heimdallarchaeota archaeon
TGAGTTACAAACCAGCTAGTTTCTCCTTCTAATAGAATGTGTATTCTTACATGAGCAATATCACTGTTATCTTGAACTATTGCAACAATTTCTATATCCTGCCCTTGAACTGGAATGTCTGGTAAAATGTAAGTATCAACAATCGGAGCTTCGTTATCTATCCCAACTACTTCAAAACTCTCTATTGTTGATGTACCTACATTGTTAGCAAGGTCAATTGCTGTTATTTGATAGTAAACCAGTGTGTCTGCAGGTATTCCTGCAGGGATAGATCCTGCATAACTTCCATTAGGTAATATAAACATAGACAAGTTTGTCCAAGTTAACTGATTGTCTAAAGAATAACCTAGTGTTACTTCATTCAGGGGTAGGATATCTTCAATCTCTGCTATGATTTCTATTGATGTCAACTGAGTGATATCTTCAGTAACAGATATTATTTCTATCTGAGGAGAATCTTGATCAAGAATTCCATAATTATCATAGAAGTAATCCCAGAACTCTGAGAGAGTTTGAATTGGATAAAGATCATCATATCCATCAAAATTATATGGTCCAAAACCTGAATGATCTGACCAGAGATTTCCAACTAAGTTATAATACATTTGCAGATTAGTTGCAAACATCGCTTCTCCTTGATTAATAGTTGGATTAATGAAAGCATTTTTGTAAACATAAAGATTGTTTCCTTGAACATCTAAGGAATACTGGTTATTCTCTAGATAATTTGAGTAAAAGTGACTATCAGTATTTCCTAACACAGCACCTCTGTATCTGCATTCTTCTATATAATTCAATGCAATGATTTGTTGTATTCCTCCTGTTAGATAAATACCGTAAGAACAATTTCTTAATGTATTTCCCAGAATTTCAGAATAAGATCCATCCTGCAAAGAAATTCCAGCTGAGGAAGCATTTTCAATTGTATTATTTGTGATTGTCATATTTGTTGAATAAGTATTTAGCAAACTTACTGAACCAGTATCATAAACACTATTTTTAGTAATTACAATATTATCTGAATTTTTTGTATATATCCCTCCACTTACTATGAGATTATTATGAATCAATAACTCCGAAGAAGATATAATATAGATACTATTACAGTCTAATTGAGTTATTTCTAAATTATCACAATCTACTAAAATTAGTTCTCCAATGCCATTAGGATAGGAAATAGGATTTTCCTCAATATACAACGCATTTACTTGATTTAATAGAATAACTTCTTCTCCATCTACATAATTGTTCTCCCAACTTGGATGCGAGTTCTGAGTTTCAAAAGCAAAAGCACCTGGATTAATTACTTCATTATTCAATATTGTTCCATTTGTTGATGTACCTAGGTAAATAGAATTAACTCCACAATCTTTTGCAATATTACCTTCTAAAGTATAGTTGTTACTTACTGTTGTCCAGAGACCATAACCACATCTTGTAACATTATTATTTCTTATTGTTGCATTTTGAACTCCATAGGTAATTAATCCCCATTCTTCCACATCTTCAACAACATTGTTCTCTACAATTGAATTGTAATTCCAAGTCAGATAAAGGGCATATTGTTCAATATTATAACAATGATTATCTGTAATTATACTATTGTTAGCATGAAGTCCAAATTCTACTCCTTGAGTATTATTATGAGCGATATTATTGACAAAGATAGTGTTTTTACCATCTAAATTAAATAAACTATCTGGAGAAACAGAAGGATCTTTAGCACCTACAAATTCTGAATTTTCTATTCTCACAAAAGTATCTACATCAGCATCAACATACCAAGTATACTCTCCTGCTGCAGTAAATTTACAATCTAGAATAGTTAGATTCCCACCGGTTAGAACATCAATATGCACTTCACCATGAGAAGTACTACTGTTCATAGTGACATTACAATTCTTCAAAATCAATAATCCTGTTGCTTGAACTTCAACAGAATCATTTAGAGTAAATACTTCGTTTTCAATCACTGTTTCCTCATCCACAACCCACTGAGCTGCAGGAGGGGGAGGCCAATCACCAGTTCCAGTTGCATAGGATAGTTGACTGAATTGATAATTAAACATACAACCAATACTTAAGATAAGAATTAAAGAAAATAATTTGTGTCCAAATCTCATACATTGTTATATTTGGATTTTGTATTTATACTTTTAGCAGATATACGAACAAAACTTAAAAAAAAGTAAAAAAGCATAACCTTGTTGTCAACCCACCTTCTTATGAAAGTCCTCTTGACAAGAAGGTTATGTGAAAAAATTTAGTGTAACCTTGTGGCAAGGTTAATTTGCTTATTAAAAGCCTATAATTCATTAATTTAAGAAACCTGTTGATATGGGTAAAACTTGGAAAGGCAAACGAATTTTAGATGATAATAAAACTGAGAAAGATATATAAAAACTCACTTCTAAACGAAGAAATTATGTAAAACAAGAGAAATTAATGCAAAATATTTATAAAAATTTATTTTAACAAACCTACTGTGTTGATAATTAGAAATCATAAAATGAAATTGATGAAAAGTGCTTTGGTGAGTATTTTCATTGTTTTTTTGATTATTTCAACTTCAAGTCTTAAGAGTCAGTCAAAGACAACTGAAATTAACCTTGGTATAACTTTAGATTTGAAAACAAATAGTGGTGGGGTTAGACCAGATTATTGCGATATGATTGCTGTATATCTTAGGGAGTTAGGTATTGAAGTGAACGTAATAGTTGAAGAATGGTCAGTATTTCTAGGAACTACTTTGTTGCTGACACACAACTACGATATAGGTGTAGTAGCACTATCAGGTGGTGGAGCTTATCCAGGTAGTAAAAATGTGTGGACCACGACAGGTTCTCTAAACATATTCGGACTTGGACCAGATATACCATACCAAAATGAATCAGAAGTATATCAAACACAACAGGAAACAATGGTAGATCCAGATGAAAGACAAGCATACTTATACGAGTGGCAGCAACTTGTCATGAACAAGATCGTTCCTATCTTACCATTATTTGCATCAAGCTCATATGTTGTAACAACTGCCGATACACTTGGTTTTGACAATAATTGGGGTATAATTGATTCTTTACCTTATATAGAATTTACTGGGGCTCAGTATGGACAAGATGAATTTACTATAGCAGATGTAAATTGGATAGATTTAAATCCACTTATTATGTATGATGGTGCGAGCGGATTTTTATCACGTTTAATATCTGAACCAATTGTGGGTTGGTCTCCTGACTTAGCTCCATTAAAGACAGCTCTTGTTACAAATTGGGAGCAAAATGATGAATTCCACTTCAAATTCAACATGCGAGACAATGTCTATTGGAATCCATCATTTTATGTTGTTGATAGAGATCCCTTTTCTTCACCACTCGATCCCTATTCCACTCCTCTTATGTCAGGTCTTAAGAATGGAGAAGTAAGCGATGGAGCAAATCAACAAGTAACAGCTAAAGATGCAGTCTTTACCTACCTTGCTTGGGCAAATCCAATAGTCAGTGAAAATCCAAATTATCATAACTGGATATCTGCATGTTATGTTGATCCTGTAGACCCATTAGCATTCCACATTGAAATTGATGGAAATCCAGAAACACTTGAAAATGAGTTTTATGCAGATTTTTGGACGCATTTAACTTATAGTATTCTCCCTGAATTTTTCCTGAACTCAACAAACCCAACAATCTCCTATACTTTAGGTGGAGCTAAATGTGTTGGGTTGTATGATGGAATATACGATTCTGGTCCTTGGATGAAATTTAGCGAGTCTGCATTTGGATGTGGTAAATATATGTTAGATTATTCTTCCCCTTATTCTGAAACTGTTTTGCAAGCTAGTCCTTATTGGATGAATATAGGAATTAAAAATGGTACTTATCAAGATCTAGACATTGCTACAGTCATAGTAAAATATGTTCCTGATTCAACCCATGAACTTGAGGAATTTCAAGATGGTGATCTTGATGTTGCTGATGTTACAGGTTTTCCAGCAGAAAGAAAAATCATGCAAGATGATCCACATTACGATGTACAGAGTAAACTACAGAATAGCATGACTTTTATGTTTTACAATTTACAAAGAAACTTCATAAGTGATATCAGCAGCAATGAATTTCTTACTACTCCTGGTAAAGAAGAGTACACAAAAGGCGTAGCATTACGTAAAGCAATTAATTATGCAATAGATCGTGATGAGATGAACCAAGAATTACATGATGGAGAGTATTTGGTTGCTAATAGTGTGATTTATCCGTACACTGCATTCTACTACTATAATGATATAATCAAATATAATTATGATTTAGATGCATCTGTAGAGTGGTTAGATGCTCTTTACTTCACAAGTACTATCATAAGTACTATTGCTCATCCCAATATTACATTATTTGTAATTTCAATAACTATAGCTAGTATATATATTTCAAAAATAAAACGCAGAAGAAGATAGAGAAAGTTTAACTCTATTCTATTTTCTATACTATTTTTTATTTTTCTTTCAATATTTAAAGAAATATATAAACTTGGAATACTCAAAAATCTCTTATATTACTAGAAATTTTATCCCTGCAAATAAACGGTAACCAAACAGCAAGGTCAAAAGTCCCTTTTCAAACCTTCTAGCTTGATTTATCTATTGTTGGATTTTGTTTAAGAATTCATAAAGGATTAGTTAGTAGTACCTCTCCACCAACCTTTCCTATCTAGGAATCTAGCTAGATATACTAATCCGACCATTATTGGAATTTCCCAGAAAAGTCCCATGGTTGTACCTAATGCAGCTAATGATCCTACTCCATATATAGCAATTGCTGTTGCAATAGCAATTTCAAAGTGACTGGAAGATCCTATAATTACTGTTATTACTCCCTCTCTATAAGCTAACTTTGTAAACCTAGTGATTAGTAGGTTATATCCCACTACAATAACAAATCCAAGTAATAATGGTACCGAAACTAGAAGAAGTAAATTGAAATTTGATATCATAACATTTCCATTAAGTGAAAAGAGTACTACTAAAGTTGTCAAAAGTGCAACGATAGAGATCTTTCCAACAACTGGTACAAATTTGGTTTTGAACCAATCTTCTCCCTTGTATTTAACAATCAATAATCTACTTATTGTTCCAAGTATTAATGGTAGTCCTATGAAGAATGATACTGATATAATCAAAGAGATTACATCAATCGAAATATTTGATATCCCTGATAATAGTGCTACCATTGGAGCGTATCCAATTATTATTGTAATTGTATTTAGACTAGTAGTTATGACATTCTGCTCTTGATTACCTTTAGCCATGTACCCCCATACTAAAACCATTGCAGTGCAAGGACTCGATGAAAGTAGAATAATTGCAAAAATCAATTGCTCGTGTCCTGCTAGAAATAATCTTGCTAGTCCCCAACCTACGAATGGAGCAATAAGCCAATTTGAGATAAGGGTAAGAATAATTGGTTTTGGATTTCGAACTAATTTTTTTAGTTCTGATGCTTTCAGATTTAGCATAGCAGGATACATCATAAAGAACAAGCAAATACCTATAGGTATAGATATTCCTCTAACTTGCAAACTATCAAGGTTTTCTGCTATCTTAGGGGCATAAAGTGAAAGTAAAATTCCTAATCCCATACAAACAGCAATCCAAAGAGGAAGTAGCTTTTCAAATAAACCAAGTCCTTTTTCTTCTTTTGTAGTAACAATAACATCAGAGTTCTCAATAATTTGTTCAGTTTCTGCTAGCTCACTCATCTTTATTCACTCTTACAAACAATCTAATCCTGATGTATTCTAGTACTTCAGAATTTAGTATTTATTATTTAAAATTATTGACACAAAAAATTCTAATCATAATTAAAAAAATAGAAACTGAAAGATACGAATTTTTAGTAGAGAGGACACAGATAAGAATCCCAGAAATTGAAGAATTGATAGGTTAAAGAATCAAAATCTACTTAGAATTTAAATATTAAAAGATTCTAATCTTTTAAAGGATAATTATGAGTTTCGATGAAAAATTAGCTAAATTAGTTGTAAATTATTCTGTTTCTGTTCAGCCTAAAGATTCAGTGTTTATTTGGGGAAATGAGAAAGTTCCAGATTTAATACATGCGATTTATATTGAGGTTTTAAAGCAACAAGCCTTCCCGACAGCCTTAGTCGGAGTTACTGGTTTAGATGAACTATTGTTTAAATTCGGATCAGATGAACAATTGAAATACTTCGACCCAATCGATCAAGTGATTGCAGAAAAAATCGATAAATTAATAATTATTCAATCTCCTCAAAATACGAAAAGTTTGAACCACGTTGATCCTGAAAGAATGCGTATAAAGAATTCTACTCCAGAAAATCTTGAATTTTACAAGATTATAAATAAACGCGAGAGTGAGGGAAAATTCTCAGCTTGTGCATTTCCTTATCCGTCCATTGGTTTAGCTCGAGATGCCGGAATGGGCTTATTTGCTTATAGAGATTTTTATAAAAAAGCAATGCATTTAGATGAAGATGATCCTGTGAAATATTGGAAAACTGTTGAAAAAGAACAGCAACGGATTGTGGAATACCTTAATACAATCGAGAAATTCCATGTTCTGGGAGAGGATACTGACCTTACATTTACTACCAAAGGACGAACATGGGTACTTGATTCAGGTAGAAAAAACTTACCTGGTTCAGAAATTTACACTAGCCCTGAAGAGGATTCCATTAACGGTTTCATACGATTTACTTATCCTGCAATACGTATGGAGCATGAAATAGAAAATATCTATTTAGAATTCACTGAAGGAAAGGTTACAAAAGTCACTGCTACTAAAGGGCAAGATTTACTTAATGCTGTTCTTAAAATCGAAGGTGCAGATGGAATAGGTGAATTTGCAGTAGGAACAAACTACAATATCAAAAAATTCACCAAATGTATGGGATTTGACGAGAAAATGGGAGGAACAATACATATGGCTTTAGGAAATGGATTTCCTGAAACTGGATCCAAAGCTATAAGCACAATCCATTTAGATATATTGAAAGATATGACAAGTTCTCAATCCAAGATATTTGCTGATGATAAATTGATTTATGAAGCGGGGAAATGGAAAATATAACATCTCATATGGAATTCAGAGTAAGTGAATTTTATTTCACTTAGTGGAAATCAAATTACTTTAGTCCTTAAATGCATGTAGTTTTATTGTATATTAGGTTTAATAAATAAACCTACTTGAAAAAATAAATCTGGTGTAAAAAATGACAAAATTCAAGTATAAAGAAAAAATAAAGGAAGTGTTTAGAAAATGGTAAGTATATTTGCAAAAATGTTAATGAAGATGTTAGAAAAAAATAAGGACCATGTTTTTGTTTTGGAGGAAACAGATGAAACTAGAAAAGTATTTGACGAGATGGGGTCGAAGGCTAAACCTGCAAAAGGAGTTAAACATGAAGAAATCTATATAGGAAGTATCGCTGCTGAAAAATACTCAAATAATTCTAAAGAAACAATTTCGCGAGTGATATTATATCTACACGGTGGAGGTTATTTGTTTGGATCTTATGTTTCTCATAGAGCATTAGTGTCTAAATTATGTAAGAAATTGAATTGTGATGCGTACAGTATAAACTATAGACTTGCTCCAGAAAGTCCGTATCCTGCTGGTTTGGATGATGCTTTATTTGTATATCAATGGCTTTTGGAAGAGAAATCAATTCTCCCTGAAAACATAATACTTATGGGTGATTCAGCTGGAGGAGGATTAGCATTAGCTTTACTTGTTCGAATTGGAAAACAGAATTTACCTCAACCTAAAGCAGTCATAACTTTATCTCCCTGGACTGATTTAACCTTAACAAGTGAATCTTTTAAGACAAAAAGGGAAGAAGATCCTTTTTTCAACTATAAGAACATAGAAACTGGTGCTTTAGCTTATCTAGGATCAGAATCCCCCGAAAATCCAGAAATCTCTCCTTTGTTTGCAGATTTCAAAGGATGGCCCAGTATCTTTATACAAGTGGGATCTAGAGAATTGTGTCTAGATGATTCTCTAAATATTGCAGAGAAAATGAAAGAACAAGGAGTTGATGTGACTCTGGATGTATGGGAAGGAATGTTTCATGCATTTCTATTCCTTAGTACAATACCAATTATTGGAAAACTGATTCCTGAGTTTAAGCAAGCTATGAAAAACATACAGACCTTCGTAGACAGTCTTTGAAAAGAGGAACATAATTATATAACAGAAATGAGTTGAAATTTCATGGAAGAGGAACTGAGAACCATCTGGAAAGAGGTTAATGAACTTATACCTTTGATGCGTGAAGCAGTGAAGAAAGGGCTTGAAAGAGATTTTGAGGTTTTTGTGCATGATGATGCTCATATACAAAAAGAACTCCAATTTCTCAACAATGCACTGAATTTCTTGCAAAAAAAATGGACAATGGATCTAATATACACCATCAGGATTAA
>JAEOTE010000047.1 GCA_016839945.1 Candidatus Heimdallarchaeota archaeon
ATTGCTATGAAGGAAGATTTTGATCCCGGAACATTATTACCCTTCTATCTAATAATTCGAACAAACGAAACAAATGGTATTCTCAACTCTAGTTTTTATCTCAACTCAATTACGCTCCTAACGCGACTTTCAAGTGAAACGGAATTAAACAATAATAGTTTTACATCAATAGTGAAAGCTGGTGACTTTTGGATAGATTTCACTTTGGCTCTACCATTTTTGTTTAATGTTTCCGCAAGTTATGATTCTTCTTTAGGTGTAATGTACAGATATATTTTCGATAGATACACTAATGTTGAGAATTCGACAACAATGATAGAAATTCAAACTCCTTTTGATCCATGGGGAGATGATGCTGAGGAATTTATAAGAGAAGCTAGAACCATTTTGAAGGAATTTGAAGATGAAACTGGATATGATGTACATTTAGCAGGAGGATCAGCTTTTATGTTAGATGCAATCGATGAAGTATACAGATTTTTTCCACTTATGATCATTATAACAGTAATCGTTGTCTATGTCGTCATAGCTATTATGTTTAAGTCAATCTTCATTCCTCTTAGATTGATTTTAACAATAGGATTAACAATGTCATGGATTTATGGTCTTGGAGTCTTTGTTTTCGAAACTACATATTTTGATAATATAATACCTGCACTGAAAGGTGTACAAGGATTTTATTGGATAACTCCTATAATGTCATTAACAATTATACTAGGCTTAGGACTCGATTATGACATCTTCATTTTGAGTAGAATAAGTGAATTTAGAGATAAAGGTTTCACAGAAAAAGCTTCAATTCACAAAGCATTATTCAAAACAGGAAACATAATCTCATTTGCAGGTATAATAATGGCAATAGCTTTCTCTGGATTGATGTTTTCAAGAGAAATGGTTCTAAATCAGTTTGGATTTATGTTGTGTGTTGCAGTTCTAATTGACACTTTTATAATTCGAACAATTTTAGTTCCAGCCATAATGAGTCTAGCATCGCAGTGGAACTGGTGGCCTGCGAAAAAACCTGAACCAACCAAAGATGAGAATCATATTGAATGATTTTCTTTCTCTTATTTTTTCAATAAAAAAGAAAGGAAGGAGTTAGAAATACACTAGTCCAATCAATTTCCAGAAGAATGGTAACACGAAAGAAAGAAGCAGTAATCCAAATATATCAACTATTGATCCTATTTTTGCCATTTCTCTGACAGTGTATTTGTTCGTACTATAGGCTATCATTGTTGGAGGAGTTCCTTGTGGTAGCATAAAGTCTACACTTGAACCAATTGCTGCTACAACAGCTAAGAGTACTGGATCTATTCGAAATAGTAAACCAAGTGGTATAACAAGTGGAACAAGAATTGAAGCTGAACCGGTATTTGAAGCCATAAAAGTCAATATTAAAGCTACAACTGCTATAAGAGCTATGAAAAGTATATTACTAGCAATATTCAGATTTTCCAGAGAGAAGGCTATTAAATCTCCTGCACCTGATTCCGTTAGAATTACTCCTAGAGTTAAACCTCCACCGAATATAAGAATAGCATTCCAATTTATATCATTAATATCTCTTCCTTTAAGAACAGTGCTTTTCTCGAATACTGCAGGAATGAACAACAAAACAGCTGCTATTATAGCTACGATAGATGATGAGAAAGTTGGAAATAAATTGTTCTTAATTACTCCTTCTAAAAACCATAAAATAAGAGCAAGGATAAATACTGATAGAACATAGATTTGTTTCTTATTTAGTTTTCCAGTGTTATCTAATTCTTTCTTTACAGCTGTTTTAGCAATTTCTATACTTTCCTTAGGGACTTGAGGTTTGAAAACTATCCAGAGATAAACCCATATTAAAGGTAGCATTAAAATCACAATTGGTAATCCAAAAACAAACCATTGAGTAAATGTGATTTGAACACCAGCATATTGACTTAACAACGCTATTGCAATTGGATTTGCTGGTGTTCCAATAGCTGATCCTATTCCACCCAGTGATGCACTATAAGCAATTCCCAGAATCAAAGCTTTTGAATATCTATCGATTTTTTCTTCTTCTATTTCTTTGTTAACCTTGAGTTTATCAGTTACAGCAACAGCTATAGGAATCATTGTTGCAGCAGTAGCAGTGTTACTCATAAACATGGATAAAATCGCTGTTACTATCATCATTAGCAACATTAGTATTCGAGGATTATCTGGACTTATTCTCACAATATTTAGTGATATCCACTTATCTAAACCTGTTTTATTCATTGCCTTTGAAATAATAAATCCTCCAAGAAAGAGGAAGATAACTGGTTCTGCAAATGGAGCCAATAACCCTTTTGCACTAAGACTAAGAAATATTACTCCTGCAATAGGAATCAATAGACTTGTTGCCACTAATGGTATTGCTTCCATTACCCAAAGGATACCAACTACAAACAATAAAGATAGAACAATATTTGTCTTATATGGTAATCGAAAAGTGAAAGTAACCCATCTTTGATCTCTATAATCTTTCCTGAGACTTGATGCAGGTAAAGTAAGATTAATTCCTTCACCTTCAGGATCAGCTTGACTTTCAATTTCAAGACTGAAATTTCCAATTTGAGGTAAAGGATCAACTGTACTATTTGTTTCATCAAAAATAGTTGCTCGAACAATAAGTTGCTTGTTATAACCTTTTTGGATTTTAGGACTATAAGCTATCCAAAGAGTAAGATTATTTCCTAAATCAAATGATTCAAGAGCTTCTGGATGTGTTGTAGAATTTATCAGTTCAAATGAAAAGTGATAAGTAGAATTGTATTGATTTTCACCATTATCATAATAATAATTCAATACCACGTTATGATTGATATCATCACCTGCAGTACCTCTAACAGTTGTCATTGGAATCACTATAGCTGCAACCAAAAGTGCCACAGTTACTCCAATTTTGATTATATCTTGTTTTGAAATTTCCATCTAAATGTCCCTCTTATTATATTTTAATAAAACTCCTTTGTAATTACCTCAATTTGTTCATCAGTCAATTCCAATGGTGAATGAGCTGGAATTATACCTTGATTTAGAGCAAAATCTCTTTCTTCATATGTGGTTTTGTGTTCTATTTGGTAAAAAATTCCTATAGGTAATTTATCCTTAACAACAAGCTGATTTGCTAATTCTAAAGCACTATGGAAATCCTCTTTGTCATGTCCAGATTCCTCAACTTTGTAAACTTTATCTCTAAAGTAATCAAAGGTTTGATTACGGTTGAAAGTTATACATGGACTAAAAACATCAACATAAGCAAAACCTCGATGATCAATCGCTTCCTTTAGAAGCCAAGTTAAATGCTTTAAATCACCTGAAAAACCTCTACCAACAAATGTAGCACCAGCTGAAAGAGCTACAGCTACAGGATTGATTGGATTTTCAATTGAACCTCTAGGTGTTGTTCTTGTAAGAGTTCCAACAGGTGTAGTTGCACTAGCTTGACCAGTAGTTAATCCATAAACAAAATTGTTTGAAACAATTGTGATTATATCCACATTACGCCTACACGAATGTAAAAAGTGATTACCTCCAATACCATAAACATCACCATCTCCAGCATAAACTAGAACTGTTAGTTTTGGATTTGCTAATCGAATTCCTGTAGCTACTGGAATCCCTCTTCCATGAACTGTCTGTAATCCATAAACATTCACGAAATTAGGCATGTGAGAAGCACAACCAATACCACTTACTAAAACAACCTCTTCTGGGGGTATTTCTAGATCAACTAAAGCTTGTCTTATAGCTCTATATTGACTGAAGTTACCACATCCTGGACAAAATGTAGGTCGAAAATTACTTTCATAATCTTTTATTTTATAATTAAAACTGTCACTCATTCCTTAATCACCTCTTTAACCTTCGCTACGATTTGCGAAGGAATTATTGGTTCTCCATCATATCTCAAAAGTTTGTGTCCTATATTTACTCCTGTTTTCATTCTGATGAAATCATGCATTTGCCCAGTGAAATTCTGTTCAATAATCAAGGTCTTTTTAGCATCCTTCAATATCTCTTCAATCTCTTCGGAATGAAATGGTGAAACGTATTTTATATGAAGATGATTTGTTTTTACTCCATCCTCTTCTAACTTCATCATAGCTTCTTTAACAATATTCTTAGTTGAACCCCAGGAGACTAATGTTATCTCTGAATCTTTAGATCCTTCCAATGTTGGTACTTTAAATTCTTTGATAATATAATCTAATTTTCTCATTCTTTTTTCCATCATAGCTTCTCTTATAGGAAGCGTCTCTGGAAGTCCTGCAAGAGTTGAAGCTAATGATGTTCCCTCTTCATTTCTTTCACTTGAACCTGTGAAAAACATTCCATTTTTTGTTCCAGGAACAGTTCTTGAAGTCACTCCTGTTTCAGTATCTAGAGAGTATCTCTTAAAATCATCTGGTGGCTTATCTAAGATTTGAAAACGAGGATTTTTTCTTTTCATATCTAATTTTCTTATTGTTGCAATCTGTTCTGATAAATAAAGATCCATCAAAACTATAACTACTACTTGAAACTTCTCTGCAATCTCTAGAGCTTCAATTCCAGTATCGAAAGCATCTTGAATTGTACCTGGAGCAATTATTACTTTTGGGAATTCTCCTTGACTTGCTCCATAAACTTGAAACAAATCAGCTTGTTCTGTTTTTGTTGCCATACCTGTACTAGGACCAGCGCGCTGTGAATTAATAACAACCAAAGGAATTTCTTCAATAGCAGCCATTCCTATTATCTCTGTCATCAAAGCAAAACCTCCACCTGATGTTCCAGTTGCAGATCTAGCACCACAGAAAGCTGCACCCACGGCCATTCCTACAGCTGCAATTTCATCTTCTGTCTGTTTAACAATCATTCCCAATTTAGGTAAGTGTTTAGTAAGATAATGGACTAGACTTGTTGCTGGAGTCATTGGATACCCACTATAGAATTTGAGTCCAGCTGAAAGCATCCCCAAGGCTAAAGCTTCATTCCCACCAATAACCATTTGTTGAGCTTTCTCATACTTATGTTTCTCCCAAATCGCTAACCAACCTTTTTCTTCTGCATATTCCAATCCTTTTTCCAAGGCTTGGAAATTTGATTCAATTACTTTTTCTCCCTTACTTCCAAATTGCTCAACAATTACTTCCTTGATAAGTTCGTCATCTAATCCTAGTAGATAACTAATAGCACCAAAGCCTACAATATTTTTTAATACTCTTAGTTTTGAAATTTCTTTAGTGATTGAGCCTAAAGGCATCCCTAAATCAATAATCTCTTCTGGATACTCAAACTCCTTCAAGTCAATTGACTCATTATCATAAATTACCATAGCTCCAATGTTCACTAATGGTTTGTGAATCTTTGCAACATGTTTGTTTAGAAGGACAATGATATTGGCATTTTCTCCTGGTGTTAAAACTTCATCTTGAGAATATCTTATTTGGTACGAGTTATAACCTCCACGAATAACAGATTGATAACTACGGAATCCTAAGACATTGAAATTATGTTTTTTAAGGATTTTACTAAACAGTAAACCGAGAGATACTAAGCCGTCTCCAGCAGAACCTACAAATCTAATAACACTTTCTTGTTTCATTATTTCTCATCAAGGTTTTAGCGCTATTAGCTCAACATAATGCTTGTTTATAAAATGTTTGAAATGTCATAAAATAGATAGCTGGTAATAAAATAAAACACTGAGTTCTATAAATAAGAACACAATGTATTTTATAATTGAACATATTAAAAAAGGAGAAAAGAAAACTTAGTTTTTTTATTAAACTGATTGTTGCCACCATACCAATAGAGCTATTTCTGCAGGTAAGAACAGTAGTGCAATAATCGTTAATAATGCTATATATCTACTTGTTAGAAGTTCATCTAATCCAAAGTACTTTGCATAAGCTGAATTAGCTACAGCTGGAGGAGACATACTTTGCACAATTGTTGGTATTTTTGTTACTAAGGGAATTGGTAAAAAAACAATCATCAATGTGGTTAACAATCCCCCTCCAAAACGAGTAAAAATTCCCCTGAATAATGCAATTTCTTTCCATTCTTCTTTTTTTGGAAGCTTAAATCCTAATCCTACAATGATTAGCATAATTACCATTGTCCCATCTCGGAAAATATCCATAGCTAACATAGCACTTGTATCAAATTGACCAATTGAAAATCTTAAGATCAAACCAATAATCATCCCTATAGTTGGAGGAAAGAGTACTAAATCTTTGATTATTTTCATTATTGACCTATGAGAATTAGTACCATAATGAATTCCTAGATAAACACCAAAGCTGTTTCGATATATCATCTGAGCGATTAAAAATAAAGAAGCTGCAAGCAAACCTTCTGCTCGTAATTCTTCTGGTAGAATTCCAATTATAATTGGGAATGGATAAAAAAGTCCATTCATAAATCCTGTTGAACATAATTCTGCACCTTTTTGGTCTTGAGGAATATCTTTTTTCCTAATAATTATCCAATCCAGTATCATAGATACTAACATTGAAACAGCTGCAATTAGAACTATATACCACCAATTAACATCACTAAAAGACTCGATGTTTAAACTTACAAAAATCAGTAATATTGGAGTTAGAATGTTCATTCCCACAAATAAAAGCCATTTCCCAGCTTTCTCTGCATGAGGCCATTTTTGGAGAAAAAATCCTCCAGCTATACCAGCATAAATAACGACTACTCGTATTGTTAGGTCCACCAAATAATGCATTGAAGTTAGAGAAATTAAACTCTTAATAAATCTTTATTTGTAGAAAATCAATTAAAAAAGGAAGAAAACTTACTCTGAATAAACATCAGAAATATACTTCAGAGTATTTGAATAGAAAGGGTATTTTTCTTTTTCAGAAATATCTTTGGTAATAAGAAGTTCAGATAGATTTTGAGTCATTTGTAGTATAATAGTTGGAGCTGTTGTTTCTATTAGTGGTCGTCCTCTTATTAACATTCCTTGAAGAGAAGTATTGTATTTTGTACAAACATTTGCTATTGTTGTACTCTCTTCTTTCAACTTAATTGGAGATTCTATTTTTTCACCTATCCACTTCCAAGAACCTTCTTGTGTTATACTTATCAACCAAACTAAAACAGCGAAACCATAAAGGGATGAGCTACTTCCATATAAGATATATTTGTTAATAAAATCGAAAAGTTGAGCAAGAGTATTGAGGTTTGCTTCATCAGTTTCAAAAAGTTGAGTAGATAAAATGAAGTCTTTCTGAAAATCACTTAAGATTGTTTTATATTTTTCTTCTATTTTCAAGAAATTATCTCTTTCATCCTTCATTTCTTCATAATCTTTGTTGATTGTTTCCATTTTTTCAATAATTTTATCGAGCGGAGTTTTTTTCTCAGTTCGAAGTCTTAGAGATTTAATGTATTTATCTAGCTTTTCATGTATTTCTTTCTGTTTTGTTTCCAAATCCTCATCAGTCATTTCTATTTCTTCTTCTGTTGCGTCTTTCCCTTGCATTGCGAGATTAGTTTGTTTCTGCCACTTCAATCCTTCTTTGATTATTGTAGGAGATAAAATTTTCTCAATAGATTTGGCAAGTAAATACTTTCTCTCTTTCAGGACTTTACTTTTCGAGCTAACAATGGAAAGGTAGAAGGAAAACGCATTTGGGATTATATTGTATGGATCAAGTTGTCTATTTCCTTGCAAGGCTTGAAAACTTAAATCTTTGTCAACCCATTCAGTTAATCCTCCTGCTATCATCGAAAATGGAGGATTGAATGTTGTAAAGAGAGGAATAGATGTGTAAATGTTTGCCATAGAAATAAGGATATCATGATATCCGAAACTCAATGTTTTTTTGTATTTCTTAAAAATTAATTGTTTATCTTCAAACAAGAACTGCATAGAAAGATAGTGAAGAATATGCTTGTTTAAACTAGCTTGAGATAAAGTATCAGCTTCAAAATCCTCTCCTTGTTGAAGAGCATTTAATATTGCAGCATTGGATAGAACCTCTGCTCTCTCAGCATCCTCTGAAATATCTTTAACAGCTTCTTTGTCTTCAGGATACATTTTTTCTAAAACTTGATGAATCCAGTGTACAATATAGTTGAAAAGATAAGGTGCTTTTCCAATTATTTTTCTCCATGTAAACCATTTCTCGATTCTATTACTCACTAATTCAGAAATTTTGTTTAGGTCTTCATCTTTCACTTCTCTTGTTGAATACCTCATAGGAAAGATAGCTATTGGTTTTTTATCCTTAAAAACCAAATCTTCAACATCTCTAATTATTGTACTAAATACTAGTTCTAAGTCTAGTAAACAATATCTAGATATTACCTTGGATTCCTTATGATAATCATAATGAAATGCTGAATTTTTAAGGAAGTTAGTGCTAAAAAATTGAGTAAAAAAAGGTTCAAAGAAACTCTTCCCTTCTTCATCTAATTCTTCAAATATTCCATCCTTCTTGGATATCTCTTTGATATAATAATCAATCAAAAATGATCCAAAAGCAGTTTTTTCTAAATCAGGATTATTCAAGTAATATTCTACTGCTTGAATAGATTCTTTAGTATTTTTCTTTATTTTCTTCAAATCAATATCTTCTGGTAATTCAATCAATTGTTTGTTTCTATCTCTAGGAACTAAATGCTTTCCTTCTTTTTCAAAACCTAATACTTTTCTTTTTTCTATTAATCCAAAAGTAATTGATGAATTTTGCAAAGTTCCTTTATACAAAACTACGTCCATATAGATTCCTCACATGCATCATCATAAACATAAAACTCTTAAGTTTTTATTTTTTGCATAAAATTGAATGAAGAAGGAAGATGTAATAAAAATCTTAGTCGAAGATCACAAAAAAATGGAAACTGTTGTAAGTTTATTAACCAAAGAAGAAATGCTGAAGATACGAGTTTTAGATGTATGGAGCATTAAAGATGTTATAGCTCATCTTTCTGCCTGGAATCTCGAATTAACAAAATCTATTGATATTATTTTAAAGAATGAAGAATTATGGTTCCTTAATACTGGTGATAAAGAATTTAACAAAATTCAAGTCACTAAGAGGAAATCCTATTCACTTGATGAAATAACTGAAGAATGGCACAAATCTTTCAAATCCCTGATTGATAGAATAAATGATCTATCAGAAAATGAATGGAACTTTCAATCAAACTTCTATTGGGGAAGTAAAGCCGATTATGGAAAATATCCTGTAACTGTAAAATCACTTTTTGAGTACAAATATAAAGGAGAGAGCCATGAAGGAGGACACGCTAAACAGATAGAAGAATACTTTGATAGAGATGATTGCTCTTGTCAAATCTACTAGTCTAAGAAATGTCTCATCTGAATGTTTAAATTCTCTTTATAATCGTATTCATGTTCATGATACTTCGTAATTATTTATCAAATAAAGGACAAAATATTGATGAAAAAATAGATCTTTCAGCTGGTACTTTAGCATGGAACCTTAGAGCCAAGAAGAGATCTAGAGAATTTGAAGGTTTTATTGATGCAACAATAGGGAGTGGGTGTGATAATGAAGGATCACTTCTAACAATGCCTACTTTAGTTGAAGAATTCAATAACTTATCAGGAAACCAATTATTCAGATATTCCCATTTACGTGGTATGTCTGATTTTGTTCATGCTTGGAAAAAAGACACAATGAAAAGTTTTCCTAATCATCTTGTGGAAAAGACTGATCAATATTCAACTTTGCCCATAACATCCATTGGTATAACTGGAGGATTGTCAATTGTAGGTGAAGCATTTTTTAATCCTGGCGAAGCTTTACTCGTTCCAAATTCAAGATGGGGAAACGTTGATAATGTTTTTCTTAAAAATCAACAATTACGAGGTATCAATTATAACTTATTAGATGAGAATGGGAACCTTAATTTCCTTGATTTATCTGCTCAAATAAAAAGAGCATCAATCGAAGAGGAGAAACTCGGAATATACCTCAATTTTCCAAATAATCCATCTGGAATAAGTCCAACGTTTGAGCAATTAAAGCATCTACAAGAAACCCTTTCAGAGCTATCAAAACCAACAATTGTTATTCTGGATGATGCTTATGAAGGATTTGTGTATGAAGAAAACACAATTAATCATTCACTCTTTCCCCATCTAGTAGGATTGAATGAAAACGTAATAGTAGCTAAAGTTGATGGAGCATCCAAAAGGTACTGTGCCTATGGAGCAAGACTAGGACTTGTAACTGTTGGATTTGGTTCTGAAGTTGAGGATCAAGAAAAATTTCAAGTTAGAGAATTATTAGCTAAAATTGCTAGATCAACTACTTCTTCTCCCCCTAGAGGAATCCAAGAAGCTCTACTAAACATTTTTACAGATGAAAAGAAAAATGAACAAATTGAAAAAGAGAAAAAACATGTTTTTGAGGTTCTTAAAAATAGATATTACAAAATTAAGAAACTATCTGAAGAAAAAGAAAGTAAAATACTCTTGCCTGCTAAATTTAATTCCGGTTTCTTCAGTTATTATCTAATAAAAACTCATCAATCAGCAGTAGAAATTGGATCCAAACTTTTAGAACGAGGTTTAGGAACAGTTCCATTCGTTAATAACGAGAATGGATTAAATGGCATAAGAGTTGCATATTGCTCAATTGCTGACGAAGATATTTCTAAAGCCATAGATATCTTATATTCTACTTATTAAAAAAGAAAAAGAAAAAAAAGGATTATTTAAGAGCTTCATCAGCTTTTCCTTTGAATATTTTCCAAAGTTTCATTCTTGATGCTTCACCGCTTCTTATCTTGTCAAAGTTAGCTTTTTGTCTAGTTATTACTACAATTGTTGTTGCAAACATTGCAATCATTGTTACTAAACCAAACGTGGGATCCGTTATTGTATTTGGATCTGCTACCATTCCCATTGGAGATAAGAACCAAGGCCACCAGAAGAATATAACTCCCATGACAATGAAACTGACAATATAAGTAATAGAGCTATAGAAGCAAACCATACTTAATCCAAAGAATGAAACAAGCCATAAAGGTAAGAATACAGGATTGAAAAATATCATTGATCCTAATGTTGAAGCTACACCTCTACCTGCGTGGCTAAGTAACCATATACACCAGTTATGTCCAAGAATTGCAGCTGGTCCTGCAAAAGTAATAACCCATGCATCACTGTGTCCAACTGTATAAGAGATAATAACAGCTATCCACATTGCAAAAAATCCTTTCAGTATATCCAATATAGCAACAACAATTCCTGCAGTATAAGCTATGCTATTTGGCTTCTCTTTGTGTTGAAAAGCTCTAACAACATTTCTTCCACCAACATTTTTAGATCCTATAGTACGTATATCTAATCCTCCTAAGAAGATTTTAACAGTAATAAAAGCGAATGGAATGGAACCTAGAAAATAACCAATTGCTGTTGCCCAAATGACATCAACTGTTATCATAACTGCAATTTTTTCAAGCTTCTTTAAAAACTTTGTTCAGTCTTTATTAGTGCTAAGATTAACAAAAAATGCATTAAAAATATTATTGATTTCATAATGCTAAGTATTGCTTAAGGCATAATTATTTATAGTATTATCAAAAAGAAAAAAGAGATTTTAGCTGTAGAAGTCGTCTTCCTCTCTAATCTCAATATCTCCTTCTTTAATCACAGGTTCTACTTGATAGACTATTTTACCTTTCCAGAAATACTCACCAGTTCTGTAAATAGGATTTTTCCTAAGGTAAGCTAAAGTGCTTCTAGGGATATCATACTTATTACTGATTGTTGACATAGTGACATTATCTTCAAACATCTGGAAAATTTCAACTAGTTTTGGTCTTACTTCTTCATCAACAATAAGTTTACCATCTTCGATTTTGTAACCGTAAGGAGGACGGCTCATTATTTTTTGGTCTTGAATCCTTCTTTTTATACCGTACATGCGTTTAGCTCTGTACTTTTTCAACTCTTCTTCTCCAAGAAGATCATAGATTCTAGTAACCAGCATTTCATCAGATTCTTCTGTTGCTCTGATTTCTACACCCATTGTTCTAAGAAGTACCGATGAATATCCAAGCATGTCAACTTCTCTGGAGATCCTATCTCTTGTTTGTACCCAAACTTCTCTTACTGGATTTTCTGGATGGTCTTTTAGAGTTTCAGAAATGAAATTCATCATCTCTCTAAAACCTGGTCTTTCTTCCACGTGACTATCGCCTGAAACATCTTCATCAACAAAAGTTTGCATAATATGTCTATAGCCTATTGATTGTATTTTCTTATTTATAACATCTACTTGAGTGTCTTTTCCCGTTTCTTGATCTGCGGTACTAACTCTAACATAAGTAACTACATTAATATGCATAGTTGTAAGAAGGTCCCTCCTTTTTATAACGTATTGTAATATTTAGATGATATACGCTCTAAGAATGTTTTTGTCGGATATAGTATCATATCTGTGAAATAGAAGTAAACAAAGGTTTAAGAACGGAATATTAAGAAAAAACCAATGAATATCGTAATTACTGGAAGCTCACAAGGGATAGGTTTTCAGCTAGCTAAAGAATTCTTAAATCATGGGGATAAAGTAGTTATTTCCTCTAGTAATGAAGATAGAATAAATAAAGCAATAGAGGATTTAAAATCGGAATTTCCAGAAGAAAATGTGAATGGAATTGTATGCAATGTTACAAATCCAGACAATATTAGAACTTTAGTGGATTTTTCTTTAGATAAGTTAGGATTTATTGATATTTGGATAAATAATGCAGGAACTACCGGATTTGAATATGATAAACACATCAATATCTCAGATAAAGCGATTGAAACAGCTGTAAAAACAAATATGTTAGGAACCTTATTTGGTTCTCGAGAAGCTCTCAAAGTATTGTTAAAACAAGGAAAAGGAAAAATTATCAATTTAGGTGGATATGGTACTAATGGAATGGCTTCTCCAAACTTAGCTTCCTATGGAGCAACTAAGAGCTCAATTCCTCAACTTACAAAAACTCTAATCAAAGAAACAAAGAACAAAAAAATTGGTGTCCATATACTCCTCCCAGGGATGGTTTTAACTGATCTTCTACTGAAAAACGCTGATGCAAGAGCTAAAAAGTTTTTCAACATAACTGCAGAAAAACCTGAGACAATAGCTAAGAAACTTGTACCAAAAATCAGAGAGATAAAAGGAACTGGGAAGAAAATCAAATTCAATAGTTCGTTAAAATTTTTCTGGATAATGATGACAGCATGGAGACGTAAAAATCGTTTCTTTGATGATGAAGGAAATCCTGTAGATTAGAATTCTTCTATTTCTTTTTTCTTACTATTTCTTCTGAAAACTCTTCTATAGAATCTTACAATTCTCAAATATGCAGATTTAAAGAAAAATTTGATATCTTCCTTCAATATTCGATAATTCTCTTTTTTAATCAAACTCTTGTAAAAATCTAATGGTATAAAGAATGAGATAAAGAATGTTAACCCTAATAATATCGTTGGGTGCATGAATCTGATTGTTATCATTATGAACCAATTTATTCCATAAACTGCAACCATACAAACTAAGAAAGAGAAGCACAACGCAACAAAGTAGAGAGTTTCTTTTGATAAAGAGAAAAACAAAACATCTTCAGATTCACTTGCATCATTATTCTGGATGATTATTCCTCTCTTTTTATCAATGCTTTTCTTTAGCTTTATTAGTCCTCGATTAACAAACAGAAGAGAGAATAGTATCAAGAATGGTGATAGGAATATATCATAATACTTGAAAATACCTCTTGCCATGAAAACGTGGATTATAAGTAATAACCATGTTAAATAGCTGATAAATACAGTCTCATCTTTACTTATTTTTTGAGCATTAAAATGACCTACGAGTAAAGCTACTCCATAGAAGAGGATAAATGGTATCATTGGAATATTGATGTACATATAAACATTAGCTAAGAATTTTGATCCTAGATGAAGAATGGAATGTGCTAAAGTAACTCCATGCCTAATCCCTTCTTCCGTCAATGTAACATACCATAAAGATCGACCCGCAGCAAAAATTCTTCCAACATACAAATGAGGTGTTAAGAATATCCACGGTATAGCTAATAACAGATTCGAGAAAAGAAAAGGTCTTAGGAATTTTTTATACGCAAATGAAAGATCATGATTCTTCCAGAGAATTGAAAATAAAGGAATCAAGAAGAAAAGAGGTATTTGTTTCGATAAGAATGCTATTGTAAGAAAATAAGCTGATAGTCTATATTTTTCTCGAAGAAAGAAAATTAACATTACTAATGTAAAAAAAGTCATTTGTGGTCCATTCAGATGAACCGAATCTATGTACAATAAATTAACTGGCAGGAAGATGTAAGCAAATGCTGCAATTAATCCAATTATGTGTCTTCTAATTTTTTTATCTTTGAAATCTTTTAAACATAGAATCAGAATGTAAATCATAACTACTGATAAAGCATCATAAGTTAATGCAGTCCATTTTACTGATTTCTGGAGTAAAAACTCTCTAGCTAGATTTGGTTCAAAAGCACTTACGAACAATGATGTAAAATATAAACTATAGATAAAAATAGGACCATACAAGTAATAATCCAATTCTCCTTCAGTTCGAGCATAAGGATTCCATCCATCATAACGAAAAGCTTCAAGAAAGCTATCATAATAATAAATCGAGTCTTGGTAAATCTCAAAATACCATATAACTGGTCCTTTTTCAGTCATATGAGTATAGCTAAAAGACCATTGTACTTCATTAAATATTCTTTCTCCAATAATGTCTTTCAGATACATAGCTAAAGAAAATAATGCTATAGAGATAATGCATATCAATAAAATTTCAAAATTGATATATCTTCTATGATCTCTAATAATAAAGCCAAAATCAATTCTCTTTTCTTTGCGTAATGTTGACATGGAGATGTTTGAAGTTATTATCACACTTTTTTAAGATTTGCTAGCTAAATTCAAAAAACAAAAGTGTTTATATGAACAAAATTACCTTTTGAAGAGTAATATTTATTTTATTACTTCTTGCAAGAATTTAATTATTGCAGAAACCTAATTCTTATAAGAAGAATCTTATGTGCTAAGCGTAGATGAAAGAAGAAGTCGACTTGAATGTACTCCTTGATAATCTACCTTTTGGAGTATCTGTTCAGACAATAGATAGAAAAATCATTTATGAAAATGATAAAATGAAAGAATTAGTTGGGTCTTATCTAAACAGACAATGTTACAACCGTTGGCATTATCTAGAAAATAGAGGAAAAGAACCTTGTCCCGACTGTCCAGCTGCAGTTGGTTTTAAAGATTCAGAATTTCATAAAATTTTCAGAAAAACTGTCAGCGAAGGTGGAGAAGATATTTATGTTGAGATACAATTTGTTCCAATTCCAAATGAAGAAGGTGAATTGGAAAAATATATCGAAATAATATCAGAAGTTGATCTTGAAGATAAAGCGAGAGTTTTGTCACAACAACCTCTGGATTTAGTTTTGAATCAAGTCCAAGTTTCTATCATTCAGTTTGGAGATTTAGGAGGGGAGATAATTACAACAGATAATCTCAATTTTGTTAAAGAAGACGAGCTTGAGGATTTTCTAGTTAAAGTTACTGTCTATATCTTTAGTGGATTAATTCAAGGTTTTGATGACCAAGAAGGTCTTTTTGGTCCTTTACCAGTTCTAGATAAGACTAATTATGAGATGCTTGCACATGTGTTCAAAATAGAGAATAAAAATGCTACTGATCC
>JAEOTE010000048.1 GCA_016839945.1 Candidatus Heimdallarchaeota archaeon
GTATCATCCAACTTTAAATAATGAATTATATAATATTGTGTAATTTAACAAGTGAAGAAGATCAATGAACGTTATACACTGCATGTGAATAAGAATGAAATTCATTCCAAAGCATTATTTATTATCCGATCCCTCTTTTTGGGATCCTATTTTCATAGAGTGGAATTATACTGATACGATTCTTCTAACAGCTTATGATTTATTAAGAAATGATGCTTTGATCTATTTCCTTCACTCAAACTCTATGACATTGAAGGAACTAATGAGAGAAAATGGTTTTCCAAAACAAACTAAGATTTTTGCAGACTCTGGAATCTTTATGCTTGAATGGTTTAAGTTAACGAAAAGTAAAACTTTCAAACAGGATTTTTCAAATGTCAATCTTCCAATTGAAGAGATAATAGAAGGGTACAAATTAATAGATCCCGATTATTTAGTTGCTCCTGATGAGATAATATTGCCAAATGAGAAAGAAGAAGTTGTAAAGGAAAAAACAGAGAAGATAAAAGAAGGAATATTAAAAACTCTAGATGAATTTCCAAAACTGAAAATTGTTGGTGTGATTCAAGGAACAAAAAAAGAAACGATGGATGAGATTTACGATTTTGAAAAGTCAAATGGCATAACAATATTTGCAAGAGGAGGATTAATCCCAATTAAAAGAAAAAACAATTTGTATTGCAACGTTCTAACTTATTCTAGACAACTTACCACAAAGAATACATTGCATGCTTTTGGAATTGTGGGTTTGGATCAAATAAAGTGCTATGGTAGATGTGCACAAATAGACTCCTTTGATAGTACAATTGTGAGAGCTTTAACTGCAGAATTATATTGGATTGATTCAAAATTAATGAAACGCAGATTTAACGATCAAATAATAAATGAATGTAATTGTGATTATTGTGAAGAATTAACAGAATTGAAATTAGATAGATATGAATACGCTTCAAGAAAAATAATGATAAATCTATATTTACACAATATCAAAAACATTTGGAAATATTGTGATAATTTAAAAAAATTTGATGTAATATGTTAAGTTACTGATTTTTTTTGTAAATAAAAATTGTTCTTTTGGATACAAATATAATACTATAATAATACAATTATAATACTTGTGATTTTCAAAAATTCTAAAGTAATGACTGAAGAACTTCCTTTCTTTGAGTATTCAAGTAATTTAGTAGAATATTCTCCATTTTACTGAATCCATATTGTCTGCATTTTTTTATAGCCATATACTGAAGTGCTGGTCCAAGAGGATCACCAATCTTATATGCCCCTACTTGGATGAAAGCTTCCATGAAAATACGTAATTCTAAAACTTCGATTCTGTCAAGTTGATTTTTGTATTTTACTAAAAGAGGATAAATGTCTTTGTATCTTTTCAAAGAAAATAATTGTTGTGCAATAAGTAAATCCGCAAAAACATCCTCAGTGAAAGTTGTCTCAGTGGTTTTTTCTCTATTTTTTAATACTTCAATTATGTCTAATTCTCGCTGTTCATTGAAATATTCCTTTGTCCTTTTAAGAAGCTCAATAGAGATTATGTGTTTAATACGATTAATACTAAAGTTGTCAGTAGTCATGAGTTCTTTAAGTTTTGAAGATGATAAATTTGAATTAAGTATGTACTCATTCAAGAGCATAAAATTACTATAAAGCGTTTTACTTCCTATTAATATCTCTTCAATTAAATCTTTCATCTCTTCCGAATCATAGTCTATTAAACGGGAATGAACATAGAACTTGTTTAAATTAAGAGTATGGTAAATTTGTTTTTTAGTGCTTGAATTAAGATTTTTCTTGAAAAATTCCTGTTTAAGTATATCCTCAACTTTTTTTAATATCTCACAAGCTTGATCGATTTTTCCTTGTAAAGCCTTAACTGTAACCATATGAGAATGAAGAATTATGAAATTGCTGAAATAGATACTCTCTTTGTATATTGGTTTAAGAATTTTATAGGATTTTTGAAAATAGGATTCAGCAAAGTTAAGCTTTAAATTTAACATAAATCCCAAACCAACAAAATAATATGAAATTGCTTTTACATCAGAAGGTAATCTTTCGAAAATAATTTTATTTGCAATAATGCTCTTACTTTTACCCAAAATTTTTTGACTGTTTTGCAATCTTGTATATATTATACCTAATACAGCGATAGTTTGTGAAAAACTTCTATAAAATCCTCCCTTAAAGAAATAGTCTAGACATTCTTCCAAAATTAATGAACATTCTGAATTATGATTACTTAGCCACTCCTCAATTGCATATGAATATTTTACAAAATGAAGCGTATATAAATCATCTACAAGATCTTCATTAACTAATCTTATTGCATCATTGATTGCCAACAAGCTTTTTTTCTTATTACCGTTTAATTTTTCAATATGCCAAGTCAATTGCTTAACTAGCGCATTGCAACTATCATCTCTGAGTTCTTTAGCTAGAATATTCATTTCAGAAAGTAGTTCACAAACATGTTTCAAATTATCATTGAGATGATAGATTTGCCTGATTTGTAAATCATAAAGATATAAGGTTAATTTGGTATCGTCAAAGCATTTACTGATTTTTAGTGCTTTTTTTATTAAACACAATACTTCACTAGATTTATTATTTACAGCAATTGGACGAAGTATGTGGATAACTTCTATTAAATCGTCCTTTGTGGTAATTCCTTCTATTAGTCCATTTACAAGTTCTTTCCTCATCACAGAGCACACTCATTATACTTATTTTCTTATGTTCAAAATGATTTATAAAGGAGGGAAATACTAAATTTATTCTTAAGATGGATTTAATTTTTATAAAAAAAAGAGAAGGATAAATCAATTTATCCAGGAGACCAAAAAGGTGGTGTTATATCTTCATCTCCATCTTCAGGATCGTGTTTGTATTTCATTTCGTATCACTCTTGATTTGTTTATATTATCGTTCAAGAATAATACTTAAACCTCAAAAGAAAAAAAATGTCAATTCGAAGCAAAAAAAAAGATTTTGCGAGCTAAACTTTCTGTAGTTTCAGTTTTACGTTTAGCTACATAACTAGTTTCCAATCTAAGAATAAATGTAATTTCTGTATGACGGAATGAGGAAAAGAAGAAATTCATTCAACAATAATTACTGGAAAACACTTCCACAAAATTAAAGAATAAAGAAAATAAAAAGGTAAGTACATGAGAAGAATGTTAAGATCAAAGCGTGGAGTTACTAGCATTATAGCAACAATTGTAATTTTCACTGTTATGGTAGGAGCTTTAGGTTTAGCTTTATCTCAAATCATTCCATCGATGGAAAGATTCCAAACAGAAAGTGACTTAACAGCTGCAACAAATGCCTTTCTTTCATTTGATTCTGAAATTAAAAATCTCATGAACACCCCTGAAAACTCATCAAGTGTTATAAGGTATAATATAAACAATGGAATTCTAGATTTGTTACAAGATCGCGAACTGTTTCTAGTTGTTAAATCAGGTGGAGAAGAATTGCTAAATTATACTTGCTACACAGGTGAAGTAGTTTATAGACTAGAAGGAAACTTCAAAGGTTTAGGTGGTGCTATATATGATTTTGGAAGTCCAGTATTGTTAGTATATTCAATTAATAGAACAACACAGATGACAAATATTGTACATCAAACTTTTGATAATTATAAATTACTCAAATTATATTATAGTGTTTTCTTAAACATTGAACAGGTTAGTGACAGCGAAATTGAAATTAATTTTATAATAATCCATCTAAATACAACAAAGACAGTCGAAGGGCAAGGAGAGTATTTCCCAATTATTAATACTCAAACTAAAATCCAAATAACTAAGCAAAGTCAACTACTAGAAATTTATCACCCAGGAAATAGAAGTGATGACTTGAGTATTGAAGCAAGAACAACAGGTTTCTCACAAGTAATTGAATATCCAATAGCTCCTGCAACATTTGATTTGACTATAAATCTAATTCACATTAACATAGACTTTCGTACAGTCTAGCCAATTATTATCTTTTATTCCAAAAGGTAGAACTTATTAGCAACAATACTTTATTTTGTATGGCGAAGTTTTCTCGTGTGGGATTTGACTTAAGCTTTCAGCCTTGAATGACAATCTCATTTCGAAACTTCGCCTTTATTTTTTTAGGAGAATGACTTTCCCAAAGTTTGTACTAATATCAAAAAGAAATACTCATAAACGTTTGATTGGTTTTTGTTCTGGTAATAATCTATGGATAAGATAATTGAATTCAACGGAGTAACAAAGAAATTTCAATTGTTCTGGGAAGACGTTTTAATATTAGAAAAAGTAGATTTAGAGATAAACAGAGACGAATTAGTATTATTATATGGCCCAAGTGGAAGCGGTAAAACAACTCTGTTGAATTTATTAGTCGGATTGCTTGATCCTGATGAAGGAGAAATTCAAGTTGCAGGATTATATATCGATCTTATAGATGATAAAGAAAAATCAGACTTTAGATCAAATTATCTAGGTATTGTTTTTCAAGAAAATAATCTCATTTCAACATTAACAGTTACAGAAAATATTGTATTATTTCAGGAATTATGTGGAATCAAAGTTGAAGATAATGGAACAAAAATTGAAGATCTTCTAAAGAAACTTAAAATTGATCATAGAAAAGATAGTTTTCCTGCTCAGTTGAGCGGAGGGGAGAAAAAAAGAGTTGCTATTGCTAGAGCACTATCGAACGATCCATACATTTTGATTCTAGATGAACCTACAGGGAATCTAGATAGAGAATCAGCAGATCAACTGTGTGAATTAGTTAAAGATTTGTTTCTTACAACCGATATGACTATACTAGTTGCATCTCATGATCAAAAAATGATGGACATAGCTACAACCATCTATAGAGTAGGATCAAAGAAGGTTGTTCTTGAAGAAAAGAAACCTGAAAGAAGAAAGAAGAAAAAATCAGTAAAATATCGATCTATTGACTCCATAGAAAGAATGAAAGAAGAAATTGAAATGTCGAAAAAAGATCTTATCTACACTGAAGAAGAAATAATGAGTATGTCAGAAGAGGAATTAGCACTTCTTGAAACAGAATTAGAAAGTAAAGATGAGTAAACAACATAAACGTGGAACTGGTTTAAATGATTGGTCAACTTAAATTCGCTTGGATTGATTTTAAAAGATCCTTCCTGGCTTCAGCTTTTACTTTAATTAGCCAGATAATAACATATTCAGCAATCACAATAAGTATAGGAATTTACTCTATATCCAAACCGTTTCTAAGTTGGACTGTTAATTACACATTTTTCAAATCTTATATGATAATTGCTGCAGTATTTATTGCTGTTTGTATAATAATAGGTGGTGTTGTTACTTCTAGATCAATAGAACTTAAATTTCAAAATCAGAAAGAAGATATAGGAATAATGAAGAATGTTGGGGGGAAGAGTAGATGGATATATAGTTACTTTATTTTTAATCAAATGCTAACAGCAGTGATTGTACTATTTCTAGGAATGATTTTAGGGGTAGTTTTTCTACTCATTATTCTAGGTTCGTTTAACTATATTTCTCTTTTCAGATATATTCTATTTATGCCGATATTAGGAGCAAATCTAATAATTTTAGTTATTTCGTATCTAAAAGCTCACTACACAATTATTAGATTTGTAAGTGAAAAAGACTTTGAAGAAACTACTAGTAAATTGAGTAAATATAAGAGTATATTCGAATTGAATTCAATAGTTAGAAAAGCTGGCACTTCAGTAAAAATGGGTTTGAAGAATTTCTTAAGATCAGGAAAAATTTTATCTAGTCTCTTGTTTAGCTTTTTCTTGGTTTTTTCCTCGATTTCTTTTGTTCTAGGGCCACTTACGATTGCAGAAACTTATACATATCAGATAGAAAATGGTTCACAAATATACTCTTATGCAGTAGGAGAAACATTAATGGTTGACTTCTACAATCAAAGTCTATCACTAAATAAATATGAAAATTCTTCGTTTGTAGAAGAACAAAACGAAATTAGTTATTTTTCAAATACTTCTTTATCTTCTAGTTACATAAATGACTTGCGTGATATGGAGATAGACTTCCAAGAAATATTTCTGTGTAAACTCAAAGTAGAAGAAATTCCGTATATAGATGTTAGTTCATATGGGTATAACTTAATTGGAGAAAATCGTACTTTTTATGCTACGATTGTAGGTTATAGTGAAGATTTCTTACCTGAAGAGTTGTTTGTATGGGGAGAACACCCAAAAGCAGGTAGAAATGAAGTTTTGATAGGAGATACTTTGGATCATGAAATATTTGATAACAGTTCAGTAGAAAGAATGAGACTAAGGGAGGAATCAACTAAATTTAGTATAAGTGGAGTGATAAAGGACGAACTAGCAGCAGGTCTTACAGTATATATACCTTTAAACAAATTAATTCAAGATGGAATAACTTCTGATCCAAATCTTATAATGTTTGAAGATATCAACTCAACAATCTATGATGAAATAAGAAATACTTCTAGCAGTTATGGTTATGATATTGGAAACGTTTCAGAAATAATTAATAGTAAAAGAATAGAATATGCGGAATTCTCATACATGTACAGCTCTTTAGGGGGGGGTTTATTCATAATCTTCTCATTTCAAATAGTAGTTTTTTGTTTTCTATACTTCCTTAATTATAGAAAAGATTACGAATTGTTGTTTAAACTAGGAATTGCAAAAAGAAAAATCTATAGAATAAACATAACTGCCACACTTCTACATATAATTCCTGGTATGTTAACAGGGATATACTTGGGTTCAATTCTAGCAAGATATTTCCTTGTACCAGCAGCTCGACTGTCTTGGTTTAGTCTTATAATTGGAGTAGGGATATTATTCTATATTCTTTTAACACTGATAGGATCAAGAATAGGTGGGAGAAGAGGATTAAAAAGTATAATTTAGTAATTTTGAGTGAATAAAGCCTAATAATTTAAATATTTTTTTTCTCCATAGCATTAAGATTTGAATCTAATTTCAGGAATATAAATCATTACTCCAAACGGTCTAGTTTTCATTATTTGCTGTTTTCTTATAAAATGACATTTTTTTTCTTTTGAGGTTTAAGTAAGCTTATTCCATAATACTATAAACAATTCAAGAGTGATGAAAGATGAGATACAAAAACGATCCTGAAGACGGAGATGAAGATTTAACACCTCCATTCTGGCAACCTTAGTTGCCTTTGATTCTTTTTTAGATTAAAATAAATAATATAGGAAAATGTAAAAAATATGCAATTTTTGTAAATGACTTTTAATATATATACTTTGAAAATATATCGGTGGATAGCTTGTCTGTTGAAGAAATGTTGAAATTAATTGAGACAGTTGATACAAGGGAGAAACTTAGGGAAATATTGGATGAACTTTGTATTTTAGCATCGAATGAGAGATCAAACAAAAAAATGATTTATTTAATAGATCAAGCAATAGAAAAGAGCATTCGTTTTAATGATAAAATAACTTTAGTTGATTTACTAGGATATAAAATTCCATTTTTATATAATCAGAAGGAGAATATTAACGAAGTACGAAAACTCATTTCACAAATGAAAAGCATTTCAGAAATAAACATGTATCATGACAGATTAGCTTGGGTATATTCATACATATGGTATGTTGAGAAATTTGAGGGAAACAAAGAACAAAGTGTTGAAGCAATTGAAAAAGCATGGGAGTTGTTAAACAAATTTTCATATGACAATGAATACATTTACTATTTTGTACGTTACTCGTATGGATTTGAATTATGGGTAGAAAAACATGATATTAATAGTTCAATCATTTTTGAAGAATGTTTCCAATACTTCCACAAAAATAGTTTTTACAGAAGTTCTATCCAAACACTTGGAATATTAAGCATCATATATACTCGTACTCAAAATAGTAATAGAATTTTAGAATTAAGTAAAAGAATATTATCAGATAAATATCATTTTGAGAGTCTTAATGAAGAAGTTAAAGCTATGTATTATTATTTTACAGGTTTAGGTTATATTATTGATTTGAATCTAAATTTTGCTGAATATTTTTTTGATGAAGCTTACAATATTTTACAACCAATTCATAAAAACAGTATTTATTTCGCTAACTTCATTATTCTTCACTCACATATGATTACTGTTAAAGCTTTACAAGGGAAAATTGAACAAACTTGGGATATAATAAAAAGAGTTGAAGATATACTCAAACAAGAATTTATCACGAAGAATCTTAATTCGGGAACTATACAGCAAATTTCCCATACTCTAAATTTAAATAAATTCTATGTATATTCCCGTTCAATAGAATTTGATTCAAAAGAAATGAAAGGTTTAATTGAAGAGATATTCATAGGAAGTAAGAAGCTTTATAGTAATTTCATGCTTATGAATGAATTCATACTTAATTCAAATCTACCACCTTCAAAACTAAAAGAACTACTTCTTGTGGATAGTTTCAGTATAAACCGTGTAAAACATATTATATCATTTGAACTCCTTAAGAAAAAGGGTCGAAAGAATAAAGAAAAACAAAAATTGGAGAGAATTGAAGTATTAGCTAATAGAGAAAAAACTACTAAAACAACATTTATTGAGGATGTTTTTGCAGACTTGCTAATTACAAAACAATTGTTCTCCTCAAAACGGTTTACAGAAATTTATCCTCTACTGAAAAAATATAAAAATAAACTTCATCGAATAGAAGTTTTAGAACTACGTGTTTTCATGGAAGCTTTTATTCAAATAGGAGAATATAAAAGTGGTAACCCTCTTGGACCAGCATTACTGTACATGGCCATAAAGAAATGTAAAACTTATGGATTTTCTAGATTGGAAAATATGCTTCATAACTATTTAGATATGCTTAAAAAAGATGCTCTAAATTCGATTTTATTATAAATAGAAAAAAATGTGTTAATTATTTTATATTTTATTAATACTGGTAGGATCAAGAATAGGTGGGAGAAGAAGATTGAAGAGTGTATTATAATCACAAACATTATTCTGAAGAAGATAATGACACAACTCCACACTAAGATTAGTTCCTGCATACAGATAATTTTTGTTAATGTTTTTCCACTCTCCCATTGAATCATAAATGGTTTCAATATGGGGAGGAATTTGTACTTCTTCAGGTAAGAGCGTTCTTTCATGTTCTCTAAAACGTTTAACAGTTTCGGAATTAGCATGTTCGATAATAAGATCTATGATTTCTTTCTCTACTTTCGTACGCCTCTGATTTTTTTCTTTAATCAGATTGAAGTGATCTTCCAAAGTTTTAGGCATCGAAACACACCAAGTTCTATAACATTTCTAACACAGAATATTATAGTTTATAATAGATATTTAGTATAAAAAAGGTTCTAGAATCATTTTACAGGAACAAAATCTCTATCTATAATTTTTTTAATGTGATCTTCAGGAATTCCTTTGCTTCGTAAACCATTCAAAAAAACATTTAAACAATCTTTACAATAGACCTTCTTAGTTTCGGTATTGTAAGCAAGTGGAGAAAGGAATTTACTTTTCTGGCAAAAAGTGCATTCAACTTTAATTCCTGCAGCAAATCTAGCAGAACAATCTTCGCAGTAAACAGACTTCCCTGTTATTGGTCTTCCACATTTGGCACAAAATTTTACTCTAGTAACCATGTTGTTCGAATCTTTGAGATTGGTGTTAATTTTAAATTTATGGATAGTTAGAAACTAAATGACAAGCTGACACACTCCCCTTTGCTTCAACTGGAGATATTGTATATATTCTAGTACCACATGGATATAGTTTAGGGTACTTTGTACATAGTCCCCCAATTAATATAAAACTTTAATTATATAAATGTTTCTCTGAAACAATAGACAAACTTATATTCAATTAAATAAACTTCGAGTGGAAAGAATGGGGTGGGGATGCCTCCAACAAAGAAAAGAACAGTGAATAAGCCAAAATTATAATAATACTTACACTTATTAAAGCACAATACTAGTCTAACATGATATCTATCTTTAAATAGAATCTTCATGGATAATTAAGTAGCAGAACGTGATTTTAATGCCAAAAGAGATTACAATTAAACTTCCTGATGGAACTATAATAAGGATACCTTCAGGTGACACAGAAAGTCTAAAAACAACTCTTGCATTAGTTACTGGAAAAGATGTTGGATCTGGAGAAGGAGAAAAAGAGATACAAAAGATTACATCTATTCATGAACTAATAGCAGCATCAAAGATAGAGCGTGTAGCTAGTATAATTAGAAATCATTATCCTGAAGGGGATTGGTTTACCTCAAATGAAGTATGTGAGCTGTATGAGATAATATTTAGGGAAGGAATAAAAATGAGCACTGTAAGCACATACTTATCAAGACTAGCAGATGAGAATCTACTTAACAGGAAAGGAAGCGTATCCCAAAGATTGTATTCAATAACAAAGAAATTAGTAGAAATATTCGGAGAACTTAAAGTTCTAGAAATACCTCCTGATCTTTTAAGTTAGCCCAGTTAAGCGGCCGTTTTTTATTTTTAGACATCTTACCACGCAAAATAAAAAAATGTGGTAAGATGTTCATTAAATCAAAAATTATTGTCTTACCACACAAACTGATCGATTTCACGTGGTAAGATAATACAGTACGTCTTACCACAAAAAAATAATATCTGTGGTAAGAATTATAAACAAATTGATGTTTCGCTCGCACAAAACTAAAAAAAATCTCCTTCCCGATAATAATAACTAAATTTTAGTAAAGGATTCTACAGTATCCTTATCCAGTCTTTTTACTAATTCCAAAATCAGTTTTATAGCATTGTTTACATCATCTAGATCTATAATTCCATTATGTGAATGTATGTGTCTTGTTGGTATTCCTATCACAATACTTGGACATCCCATATCTGTCAGATGAATAACTCCTGCATCTGTACCCCCAGCTTTAACTAAAGATAGTTGGTGAGGTATTTCTAGTTCTTCAGCAGTTTTTATCACGAAGTCTCTAAATCTTGGATTTGGTATCATTGATCTATCATATGTCAAAATTGTAGGTCCTTTTCCTAACTTAGATGGAGCATCTGTTGCTTTTATTCCTGGAACATCTCCTGCAATATCAACTTCCAGCGCTATACCAATGTCTGGTTTAATCATTTGAGCAGCTGTTTTTGCTCCTCTTTTTCCTACTTCTTCTTGAACTGTTGATGCACCATATATGATATTTGGATGCTCTATCTTTTCTTCTTTGATTTTACGTATTAACCCAGCTGTCACAACTGATCCAAGTCTATCATCAAACGCTTTTCCTACAGCTAATTTTGCTATTTCTTTTTCTTCAGTGGAGTCTTTTTCTTTCTTTATTCTAGGTCTTTCCCAGATTTCAAAGGTTGCGTCAGGCATTGCTGGATCACCAACACGTATTCCCATTTCTTCCACTTCTACTTTACTTGTACAACCAATATCGATGAACATTTTATCTTTAACAACAACTTTCTTCCTTTCTTCAGGTTCCACAACATGTGGCGGTTTAGCTCCAATCACTCCAGGAATCATCTTACCTTCTACAGTTCTTACAATAACTCTTTGAGAAAGTAATGTTTGATCCCACCATCCACCTAATTGATGAAATTTAAGAAACCCATCTTTTGTAATCCCAGAAACTTGAAAACCAATTTCATCAATGTGACCTGCAATCATTATTTTTGGTCCATTTTCAATTCCTTTAGATGTGAAAATCAATGTACCAGTTCTATCTTGGAGAATTTCATCTGCAAATTTCTCCACGTATTTTTTAAGTATCTTTTGAACTTCCCATTCAAATCCAGAAGGGCCAAATTCATTTGATAGCTCTTCAAGTAATTCAATATCGAAATCTACCAATCATATCACCTATTTCTAATTTCACAATAGTTTTTTTCCATAACTATTTTGAAAGATAAACAGTTGTTATTTAACTATTACCTTAATAATGAAAAAAAGATATAAAAGAACACAATTTATGTTTTTTAGTTAAAATTGATTATAATTCTTAATTCATTTCTAAAGTTTAGACTAAAATATCATGCTAATTTGTGAAACGTTCCAATAGAAATCTCCTAATTCTTTATTCTATTATTGTTTATGGGCTTTAAAGTGTATTCACACGTTGTGAACAAGCCAAAACGTAGATTTCTTCAGTTTTCCAGTGGAAATAAAGGGGTGCTAATTGTTTGTTCACAATTAAATAATTCCGATAAAAATTCAGATATAAGATGTTAAGATTTATGTCGAAACAATATATTTGTTCACAGATTTTTCAAAACACAGTGAACGGTCAGAGCACAACTATTCACAAATATTTTTTGTCGTTGAATTAGCCTAATTAAAAGCTCTAAAACTAGATTTAATGTTTATGTGAACTAATGTATTAACTGTGTATGCTGTATTTATTCGGTATTACACTAGAATTGTGAAATTGTAATACTAGACTGAAGTTTGTTGTAAAATCATAATTCATTCAATCGATATATTAAACTCTTTATTTTTTCTTTCCTTTTTTCAAGTTCCTTTATTGTTCTTCCAACTTCCACTCTTTCTTCAATAGTACCAGGTATTTTCTTTCCTAGATATTTTCTATATTTATAGTCAGGTTCCAATCTAAGATAATAATATGGTCCATGACCAAATTTTTCACTTTTATTACACTTACAATTTTTTTTACCACATTTGACGTATTTTGAAGTTATGAATCCAAAAATTGGATCTTTGCTCATTAATATATTTCTTTGATGTTCAATGGCTTCTATAGCGTTTAATAAATTAACTTTAAAATCATCTATTTTATTAACTTCCATTTACAGTCAGATATATATATGTCTTTAACAAAGAAATTCTTAGATATTACTCTGATATTCTGTGGATTATATTGAATTATTTATTCGACATAAATCCTCTAATTATATAGAAAAAATTGACAGAGTGAATAATATGGCTCAAAGTAGAAATCTACTTACAAAGAAGATAGAAGAAAAATCATCAATTCAAGGAATTGTTGTAAGTAGTCGTAGAGTGTATGTATACACTGATGAACCCGA
>JAEOTE010000049.1 GCA_016839945.1 Candidatus Heimdallarchaeota archaeon
ACCTCTTTCTTTACTTGGCTGTGTGTGCTAATATAATCATTTACAATTGCTTTAGGCTTTCTGTTTGAGAATCCTTTTCCTATACCAGCTCCTACATCTAGAGTTTGATCATCCTCAAAATTAAGCCAACTAAAACCTTTTTCATAACCATATCTATAATACATGATGTTTTTTTCTATTCTATGTCCTTCCCACTCTATTTCCTCTCCTTCTACTAAATGAAGTTCCCTGTAAGCATCAGTAAAATCCTTATCTTCAAGTGGGGAATTCAGATCTAGAACTTCTATGTTTCTTCCTAAGATTCTTTCTTTCCCAGAACAATCTACTATTATTCTTGCATTTTCAATTATTCCATCCTTCTTTCTAACACCTATCAACCATTGACCTTTCCCAATAGGTTCTACAATTTCTGTTTCAAAGAGAAATTCTGCTCCAGCTTTTTCTGCCATTTTGACTAATCTTTCTTGATATAGTTTCCTGTCTACTATCCAGTAATTATAAAAACCAAGATGAATGATATTTTCAAAATTAGGAGTAATTATAGCTAGATGATCTCTATCATTCTTCCGCTCATTACCTTTAGGAGCTGGAATACTTGCATAAGCAAAAGCTTCTTTTTCTACCGAATCACACCAATCATGTCCCAAATCCTTTCTTGCCTTCTTTTCAAAAACTTTCACTTTTAGTCTAGCATTTGCTAAATGAAAAGCAAGAACACTGCCAGCTATACCTGAACCCACAATAATTACATCGGTAGGTCTAGGTTTAGGTTTCCCTTTCTTTTTTGACATTAAAATAATGTAAATGTCTTTGTTCTTTAGTTTTATCATTTAAGGATGAAAGAATAGGACTATCATGCCCATAAGATTTCAAGTAGAAAAGTTAAGCCTGCTACCAATAATGCAGCTGGAATGATTTTTAAAGCATAGATGAGTTTGTTTTCTTTAGATACAGCTCCTAGAAATATTCCCAAAACTACAACTTCAACAGCTATTACGCAAAAAGAAATTATGTAAGCTACTAGCAGTTGTAATCCTGCAAATACAAAGAAAAATGGAAAAATCGCAATTACTGAAAATAGGAATGGAGATATTCCATCAACTGCAGCAATAATTACAGCTGTCCAAAAATTTGCTTTTGTAATCTTGGTATTGTTAAGATCGGTAACCATAACTTCCTCAAGTTCTTTCCTTTCTCTAGTTCTTTCAGCTCTTTCTGTTAGATATGCAATCCAGAAACCTGATACACCCATTGCAATACTTGCACCTACTCCTGAAGAAATGAGTAATCTAGCACTTTCCATATCAGTGTGACCAGCTATGGCTGCAATAAAAGAACCTAATATTATTCCCAGAGCAGTGAGGGCTCCATCAAAACCATTCATAACAAAATATCTGCGCAAAATATTTTCTCCCTCAGTCATAGACAATATTTGCCTAATTTCGCGAATGCTTTTCAATTGTTATTTCCCTAAATTACTCTTATAATTTTCTGAAGTTAGGAAGTAGATATAAAGTTTATGCTTCAATATTCCGACAAAAAAAATTAATTTCTCTTAGTTTCCTTTTTTCGTTCTTCAGTTTTAACACTTTCATAGTGCTCCCCAAAAACATTTTAATAATATTTTACTCCTTTTGACAGGAGGAGTTAGGTAATGCAAGTTTTTTTTGACCGAACATTAGAAAATGAATTTGAAAAGATATATACAAAATTCAAAGCTATCGAGTTAAAAGCGGATGAAGCTTATCAAGCTGATTTATCATATTTAACAAAAAAGCTTCAAGTTTTCGAACCTTGTGCATCTCTTTGTGATAGAGAGGATTTCAATTCATCTGCAATCGATGGATCTGGAGCTGAAAGTTTAGTTTCTCTCAATGATATTTCTATTCATTTACTTACAGCTGCTTTTGCAGCTGATACTACAAATTTCAGTATGGGAACTACTAAAGAAATAAATATTTCTCCTCCCGTATGTACTCATCCTGAAGGTATAACAAGACTCATTCTTCTAAGAGAGGATAAAAAAACGGAAGTGTGGGATGAATTCAAGGATTTTATATTATACAATTATAAAGAAAATCTCTCTGATGTTGTATTTAGAGTAATCAAAGATATTGTTGAAACCGCTTATAAGCAGAAACATCCTGATGAAGCTCTTCCAAAACTAGATACAGAAACAAGTATACGGATGGCTGCTGTTTCTATCGGTCTTAATTTGTACAAGGATAACTTTGATAATTTTTCCTCATGGATGGTTTCACCAAGAGCTAATGCACCTCGAGGTTGGTTTGAACAATTTCGAGAAGTTCTGGAGTATTCTGTTGCTAACGCATTACTGAATTCAAAAGAGTATTTCAAGTACATCTTTCTAGATGGTTCAATGAATATGCTAATGTCTCCAGGCCAAAAACAACCTCGTTTAGCATCTAACTACCTTTTAAGGGATATAAATCTTAAAGCTATTGAGAAAAAAACCTGTATTGTTGCAGTTAGTAAAACTACTACTTTTCCTTTTATTTACAGACTTGCTCAAGATTTGGAGAAGAGTCTCGGGATGGAGAAAAAGTGGTTTGTCCGAATCCCCACAGAAAAGAGAGATAAATATATACTCAATGTTTTAAAGGATAGACCTCATATTCCTCCAGCTTATGGAGTAACTTATCTCTTTCACTTCTCTTCTGAAGTGCCTATTTTGCGAATAGATTTTGATGAAAAATGGTGGCTTGAAAACATCTATTCAGAAGACAAATCGAAAGAGAGAGAAAATGAAATAGAGATCTTTCAGGATATTGATTGGCTTGCTCGAGATGTTAGATATTATGGGTATTTCTTTGATTTAGCATTTGCTCATAATACAACTATAGTTCGTTTTCCTGAAAGAGATGACGTGGCAGGTAGATTAATAGATTACTTTGTAGAAAAGGGTGAAAACCCAAAGATGTTTATACATCCAAGAAAAAGATTAGGATTAATGTGAGAAGGTGATATGAATGGAATTAGAACTACCAGAACCTATTGGAATTTTAGCTGAAGGAGATATTTCAACACTTAAAATTGTATGCACTGATATTCGTTTCCAGATTGGAGAAATACTAATAATTAAACCATTAAAAGGAAGACGAGTATTTCTATTTCGAGTGATGAATTATGAAAATATCTTGAGGAATATTCAAGATATGTCTACAATAGCTGCTAATTTTCTTAAGAATAGGGAAGCGTATATTGCAAGAGTTGAATCTGAAAAATTAGTTAAAGTACATGGACTTCTAATGGGCTATAGTGAATACAATAGTGAAACAGAGAGTTGGGATTTTAGGAAACCAAGAGTTTTACCTCCCCACTTCTCAGAAGTCTTTAGAGGTTCTGAATGCTCAGAAGCTCTGTCTTTAATTTTGAAAGATGAGATTGGAGAACACATAGAAGTAGGAAAATTACTTATTGGAACATCCACTTTGGATATTCCTATTCGAATTGACCTAGATTCACTTCCTATGCATGTACAAGTTGCAGGTACTACAGGAGCAGGTAAATCTTTCTTTATGCTTACATTCATAACCTCAGCTCTGAAAAACAATCTCATAAATTGGGCTAAGCAAGAAGATATTAGAAATAAAGTATCAGTTTTCATGGTTGATGTTCATGACGAGTATATGAGAGGATTACCATTTAAAGACAAAAGAAAAGGAATCATCGATATAGCTAATTCTATTCCAAAGGGAGAGAAAGATCAATTTAAAGCTCTTTTTGGAGATAAGTTTTATCTCACTAGAGAATTAGATGCAATTCCAACCGAGATGCAGAAATACTCTAAAGCTATTCGTTTTAGGAGAGAAGATCTCTTTGTTAGTGATATCACTTCTGTGATGCTTGTTTCTGATCAAATGGTTGGTTTTATGAACAGAGCTAGAGGAATTCAAGATGATTGGGTAACGAAAATAGAAGAATTAGATGAGAGTGAAAATCTAGGTTTTGCTACTGGAACAGTAAATGCAGTAAGGAGAAGATTATACCCAATTATCAAATCTCAAATCTTTACAGCTGATGAATATAGTGACCTTGCTGAGATTATATACAATTTAGAACAAGGACATTTCTATAATTTCAGTACTGCGTTATTAACATCAAGTGAACAGTTCGTTGTTATAACTATGGTTGCAAGAACTCTGTTTTCTTTACGTCAAGCTCTAATGTCCTCAACAAAGTGGAATCAGTTTAAGGAACAAGTGTATTCGAAACTACCTAAGAAAATTGCTAGTGAATTGTTAGGAGAAAGCAGCAATTCAAAGTACTCAATAAAAGACCTTTACTTGGAAGATAAAGATCAAATGAAGACAGTCGATAAGTTACCTATCATTATGGTAACTGTTGAAGAAGCTCCTAGTATTCTTGGTTCTCAAATGTCTAAAGAAGGTAATATCTTCATCGATATCTCTCGTCAAGGAAGAAAATTCCGTATAGGTTTGCTACTGATTACTCAAAATATCTCTTCAATGGAACCAATAATTCTTGCTAATACTAACACTGAGTTAAACATGATGTTAGGTAACGAAATTGAGGTCAGACAGGCAATAATTAATGCTAGTAATAACATTTCAGGTTACGAGAACGAGTTTAAAGTTCTTAGTAGAGGAGAAGCAATTTTGACAAATTCATTGAGAAACATTCCTCTACCTGTAAAGGTAAGTAATGTTCCATTATATATTGAAGAAGAATTACCTTTCTTCAAAAAACCTTTTGAGAAACTAAAGATACAGAGAACCAAAACCAAATCAACAGAAATACCTATCTAAATGGTGAAAAAATGGTAAAACTTCTACATTTTTCTGATACTCATGTATCACATCGTCGGTTTAGAGATGTCAAGGATTCTTGGAAAATTCATAATCGGGTAACTTGGATTGAAGAAGACTATTGTCAGGGATTCAAAGAAGCTTTAGAGATAGCTGCAAAAATTGATTGTGATTATTTAGTTCATTCAGGAGATCTTTTTGACATTCCTGTTGGAAGAAATTTCTCAGGTCCTACAGAATACTCAAGAGCATTTGTTATTAGAGAACTAAAGAATTTCTTTGAAAAAACTAACTATGAAAAACTTTTGATTATAATTGATGGGAACCATGGAACATACTTAACAAGAAACAATAGCACTTTGGAATTCATTCAAGCTGCTTTTCCAGATAATGTCCATATCTTTACTAACTATCATCTTAAGGATGCTATTAGAAAAAACACACCCTTAATTCTGGAAATGGAAGATGTCAATTTCTATCTTTTCCCATATCTGAAATTTGGTAGATTAGAAACTTGGTATGAAGAGTATGAGAAATGGTTAGTAAATAATCAACAACCTGATTCTTCTAAAATATCAATTGCTGTAGCTCATGGAATGGATAGAGGAATGGATCTTCATGAACTGGTCCTTCAATACAAGTATGATTATGTTGCTTTGGGTCATGACCATAATCAAAGAAGAATTAAGAAAAATGCATGGCAGTGTGGTAGTACTGCTAAGTATACCTTTGCTGAGAGAGACCAAAAGAAAGGAGTTTTAGAAGTTCAAATTAAGAAAGGAGAAGATCCCACTATTACTCCACATTTGATTAAAAAAACAAGACGAATGAAACAAATAGATATGACACTTAATACTGATTTAACTGTTGTTGAATTTGAAAAGAAACTAAAGGAGAAAATGTCTGAGTTTAAAGCTGTTTTCAATGGTGAAAATGCAACAAGATTGAAGTTCAGTTTTGATGGATCAATTTTACTCTCGAACTGGTGGAATATGGAAGATATTCTCATTGAACTTCAGAAGGATGGTTTAGGTGATAATTATAATCTTCTGGAATTTAGATGGGATTCTGGAGATGTAAAGAAACGTGCTCCTATTAGTTTAGAGAAAAGTGCACAATTATATGATTATCTGATTGAAGATCCTGTTGAAGATTTTGAGAGATATATCCGATCTTTGAGTCTCGAGAATGAGAAACAAGCAATGCAGTTCATAGATTTAGGTGCAAAAATCATAGAAGAAGTTTTTACGTATACTGCAAAGGAAGAAGAATCTGAAAAGGAGGAGACTTCATGAGAATTTTATGGATTCAAGCTAAAAACTTCAAATGTTATAGTGATATTAGAGTTCCTGCTCAAGGAATTCTACCTGAAGGTCTACTTTTTGTTGAAGGAGAAAATTCAACAGGAAAATCAAGCTTGTTTGATGCTATTTTCTATGCATTATTCTATGAACCTACTACAACTAAAGAGCTTGGAACAAAGGATGATCTCGTGAGAAGAGGTTATTCTGATACTGAAGTTGAAGTAGCTTTTGAGTTGGATAACAAATGTTACTTAATTCAAAGAAGTCATGGTAAGAAAGCTCCTGTTCAAGCTTTTCTTCTAGAAATTGATAAGGATTCAGCTTTACAAGGTAATATATCAAATAGAAAGAAAATTAGTGAAGGAGTTATTGATGTAGAAATTAAAATCACTTCTCTTCTGAATATAACAAAGGAAAAAGTGCTGAACACTCTAGTTGTTCGCCAAGGTTCAGTTCAAGCATTAGCTGAAGCAAAAGGAGCTGAACTACGAAATATCATTTATGAGCTTTTTCAACTTGATTTCTATAGAGATAGAGCAATTGATATTATAAAAGATAAAAAGAATGATTTTGAAGAGCAAAAAGAGAAATTCAAGATTGAAAGAACTACTGAGGACATACTAGTAGAAATTGATGAGATAAAAGATTCAATAGATGTAGCTAAATCAAACATAGAAGACTATGATATTGCTTTAAAGAAATTAAATTCAGAAACAAAGCTATTTCCAGAAATTAAAGAAATGCAAGAAATTAATGGTTTAACACAAAGACTAAACCAACAAGATATTACAATAGAGAGAAAACAAAAATCAATTTCTGATGCAAGTGAGAAATATCATTTACCTCCCAGTTTAGAACTTAAAACTCTTGAATCTAAAAGCAAAGAATTAGAAAACCAAATTGATGAAAGGACAAAAAACAAAGAAGAAAAGAAGAAGGAATTGGTGAAGTATAGCAAAGAAAAAACAAACAATGAGCTTGAATTAGAGAATTTCATAAATAGAAAAGAAAGTCTTGAGAAAATTGCTGAAACGGGAGAAAAACCAAAGTGTGATGTATGTGAACAAGAAATAAATGAAGAGAAATTCAATGAACTTCTGGAAAGGTCAAAAAATAATATTCCTGCTCTAACAAAAGGTATCAAAAAGAAAGAAGAAGAAATTAAAAAGATAAATTCTGAAATTCAAGAGATAGAGAAAAACATATCAAAATTAAATATTGATATTGGAAAATTAGAAGATTTAGCCAATGATTTAACAGAACTTGAAGAAATGGTTACAGTAAAGGAAGAAATGGAACAAAAAGTTCAAAACTCACTACAGAAATTCAAAGTTCAAAGTCTTTTAGAACTAGCTGGGAAATTCAATTTAAAGGATTTTAATGAATTATTTGATCATGTGAAATCATTAGATGATGATATCCGAAGCAATGAACTCAAGAAGAAACACACATTGACATCAATTGAAGAGAAATATTCTACAATCGAAAAAAGAAACAAACAAATTGAAGAGAATAAGAAGAAAGAAGAAAAATCAGCTGAAATAGATTTGGAGATTGCTCTTTTAAATGAAACACAAACTCATGTGGAGAAATTCATTGTTGAAGATATAATATCAAACAGAATGCTAGCTAATATACAACACTCTACAAAGGGATACATTAACCTCTTTACCAGAGGTCGCTATTCAGAATTATACCTTGAACCAACAAGAACCAAAACTCTCAACATGAGTATTAAAGATGAAGAACTAGGATTTGTGAAAAGTCAGACTCTACTTTCTGGAGGAGATAAAGCTGCTATAGGTCTAGGATTGAGAATTGGAGTAAGTGAATTACTAAAACGCATTCGTCCTATGAAAACTTCACCCTATGAACCACCAAAAATGGATATACTTGTTCTAGATGAACCATTGGGATCACTGGATGAAGCAAGAAGATCGAAAGTCATTGAAGGTCTTGTCGCAGAAGAGAAATTTTCCCAGATCTTTTTAATAACTCATACAAATATAAGGAGAAGATTTCGAGCTCCTTTAATAACTATTTATTCCTCCCCTGCAGGCAGTAGAGTAACATTTTATCCTTCAACTACTGAAATTGAAGAAGAAGCTGAAATGTAAGGAAAATCATTAACCTACTCAAAAATATTTATTACTCTAGTCAATAATTAATAGTTCATGATACCTGGAACTCTTAGACCACTTCCTAAAAAGCTTAAAGAAGTGAAAACTTCCGCTGACCAACTAATGAGAACAGTTGAACTCGATTTTGAAAACACTAAAGAAGTATTGAAAGATAGCTCCCTCTATACTTTTGAAGAGATAAACTATCATCATATAAGAATTTTAGATGAATTAGCAGAGATAATACCTTTAACAAAAGAAGCTGATAAATTAGTTGATAAACACGTAAATGATGCTCTTCTTAGTGAGTTAGTTTTCAACTTATTTAGAAAATTAGAAATGGCACAAGATCGGTTACATAAAGATTCACAACGATTAGAGACTATTCTAATGTCAAAACGTAAGAAGCATATTGAAGAGATGATACCAAGGATTGGAGATGAAATAAAAAGTAAGCTTTCGTTTCTCAAAGACTTATCTTTTGATGAAGTTTTAGCTCAGAGTCAAGCATATGGAAGCACTATCTCTGATATTGTAGGAAAATTAGGTGCACTTAGAGATGAATATCAAAAATTAGCTTCTGGATCTTTTGATGTTTCAGAATTTTATGGTTATCTTAATGAGAAATTGACTAAAGCTGAAGATGAACTGGGTCAATATGATCTAATCTTAAGAACCTGTAAGATGCAAATGTTAACAGAAGAAGCAGAAGGATTAGTTGAAGAAGGGAATGTAGTTACAAATGAGTTCGAACAAAAACAAACAAGTGAACAAGCTCTTAAAACTGATGAATATATTAAGAATGCAACATCTAAACTAGAAGAAATGATTAATCTAAGAGTTAGTCTTCCACGAAGGGGAGTATCAAAAGATTTCTCAAAGAGCTTTAAAGAACTACAACAACAATTTGAATCAGTTAAAACTTCTTTACAGAGTATAACTGATGGACTTGTAGAAAAAATAGATGTATTTGCAACTCAAATTGCTTGGATAAAGGCTATCCGAGATATAGCTGCGTCTGATGGAGAAGAGCTAAATGATACTTTTAAACTGTTGAAAGTTAAGGGAACCGTTTTTGATCAGAAAATCATGACTATAAAAGAAAAAGAATTCAGAATAAAACCAAAAATCAATCTTAAAGGAACATTTAATTTGGCATTCATAGAGGGTAATTTTCCAATTTTTGAATTAAGTCCATTAGGTTTAGTCAAAATACCATTAGGAGATGAATTGGATTTAGAAAAGATAGAACAAGTATTAGCTAAATTAGATGAAATAAAAGAAACTGGTTTCACAGATGAAATAAAAAATAGAAGAAAAGCAAACAAATTGCTTAAAGAGATTGAACAAAAACAGACAATACTTTCACAATTATCTGAAAGAATTTCTCCAGCTTATAACAATGTAAAAGATTTCTTTACAACCCAAATTTCTAAGATAAAATCAAAAGAAGAAAAAGAGAAAAAACCTAAGGAAGAAAAAGAAGAGATTGCTATAGAAGAAACCACAATTGAAATAGAAAAGGAAGAAGAAGTTATTCCAGAAGAATAATCATCTATAGGAGTTATACTTTTGGATCAGATATTAGATGGAATCAAATTATTCATTCTTGATGTAGATGGTACTCTTATCTTAGGGTCAGAACCTCTCCCTTTTGCAAAGGAAATTCTCTGTTTATTAAAAGAACAAGATAAAGATTTTTTGATACTCTCTAATAATTCCTCATATTCAGTAAATGAAAATAAAAAGAGATTAGAAGAAGCAATAGGTGTTAAATTCTCAACTGATAATCTTTATACTTCAATACAGGCAACAATTGATTTTTTGTTGAAAAATGATATTAGAAAATGCTTCATTGCTGGAACTCCATCCATGATATCAGAGTTTGAAAACTCAGGAATTGAAAATGCAAGTGATGATCCCCAAGCAATAATCTTGGGCTTTGATAAAACACTGACTTATGAGAAAATAAAAACAATATCCTTGTTATTACAAAAAGAAGACAGAATCCCTTTCTATGCAACACATCCAGATAGTACATGTCCTATGGATTATGGTAAAATCCCTGATGTAGGTTCATTTCTTAAGATGTTTGAAGAAGCAACTGGAAGAACTGCAGATTTGATTTTTGGTAAACCTAATGGTTTGATTCTTGAACTTTGTTTAAGCAAGAAGGATGTTAGTTTTTCAGAAGTTCTTGTTATAGGTGACCGACTAGAAACTGATTTCAGGTTAGCTGAAGTTACTGGAGCTTTGAGTGCATTAGTTCTAACGGGAGAAACTAAAAGAGAAGAACTTTCAGAACTGAAATATAATCCCACTTTCATCTGGGAAACTTTGAAAGATTTGTACAACTACCTTAAAAAAATAACTAACTATTTGAGATATTGAACTATTTCCTTTAAATCATCCCATTGATTTTCAGGGTAAATCCAACCTAAAACAACGCTGGTAATTAATTTATCTTCTGAATATTGTTTTACACCCATTAACTTCTCTTTAACCTCTTCTCGAGTTCCAAAAATGGAAAAATCATTTGCAATCCGGAGAATATCACCTTTAGGAATTTTATTTTGTCTTTCCCAAGGAAGTTTTCTTATTTGTTCAATTATTTTAGCGGAATATCCATGTGATTTAAGAAT
>JAEOTE010000050.1 GCA_016839945.1 Candidatus Heimdallarchaeota archaeon
ATTATACTCTTAACTATAGGGTTATTTGGCATTCTAACTCCTACTGTATTCAGGTTTGAAGTAACGATGTTAGGGACATCAGAATTCTTTTCGACAACAATTGTTAGAGGACCAGGCCAGAATTCTTCAACTAATTTAAAGAACTTGGGTTTAATATTTTTAGCAACATCGTAAATCTGTTCTTGACTTGAAACGAGAACATTTATTGGTTTGTCAAGAGATCTGGTTTTAATAGAATAAATATTCTCCACTGCTTCTGGAATGAAAACATCACATCCAATACCATAAATTGTATCTGTAGGAAAAGCTACAATTCCACCATCTTGAATATAATCTACTGCAGTTCTTATTTTGTTTAAATTAAGCTGGATAGGATTTACAGTCAATATCTCTGTTTCCAAAATAACACCATCTTTTTCTCTTACAAATATGATTCTTTATGATAATCCTTAAACATTGTGCTAAAAAATTTTTTTTGACTAATGCTAAAACTTAATTTTATAAAATCTAAATTTTCTTGAGAATGATGAAAAGTGGCTATAGGGGAACTATCTTAATAACTGCTCCTGGAAGCGGAATAGGAAAAAGTATTGTAGAGAATCTTTTATTGCAAAACTACAAAATTCTAGCAATTGGTGGAGAAAATAGTAAAAAGTATGTAAAAAAGCTATATCCACAGAATAAGAACATAGACTTTCTAGATTGTGATTATTCATCAGAGGAGAGCGTTGTTAAAACCTTCGAAAAATTGCGTAAATTAACACCAAAAATAGATGGAATGATTCATTTAGCAGGAGGTAGTTTAGTTAGTAAGAAAATTGAAGATTTAAGTTTCAAAGATTACAGAAGAGTTATGTCTCTTAATCTAGATTCTTCTTTCTTAATCAGTCGAGAAACTTTCAAATGGATGAAAGAAACCGGAGGAGGAAATATAATCCTATTTGGTTCAACAACTGGATTAAGACCTTCAAATAAAAAACTACCCTATGGTGTTGCTAAAGCTGGAATACACGCAATGGTTTTATCAATGGCACTTGAAGGATCAGAGTATAAAATAATAACTAATGGGATAGCTCCTGGATACGTTCTTACAGATAGACATGTTGATGAAATCAAAGAAAAAGCTTTGAAGTCAAATGAAAAATTTGATGATATTTTACTTAAAATAAATGAAAAAAATCCTCTTAAACAATCACTTGAACCTCAAGAAATCTTTCCACTAATTGAACTTCTTCTTGAAACAAAACATATTCAGGGACAAATAATACGAATAGATTCAGGACAGATTCTTGGATAAATTTTATTTGGGATTTCTTCCACATACTGGACATGACAATCCATATTTGAAGAAAGTTTCATGGTCTTTTTTGCATTCTAATTCCTCTTCATCGAATATTTGTCTACCAGTAAGTTCTTCTATTCGTTCTTTGAATTCATCTCGATTCAACCATTCATTATCTATCATTTCTCTTGTATAGGGGGCAAAAACAAGATAAGAGAAAAGAATAGGTAACTCTCCTTCCTTTGCATCTTCATCTTGGTAATTATCTTTACTTTCTTCTAGAAGTTCAGTAATAACGCGAAGTATTTTTAACATATCTCTTGTGTTAAACCTGTAAATAACACCAGGTAGAATATTGAAATGAGATAATTTCAAAGGATTCAGCCAGTTAGTGTACCAATTTTTTATTTCTTCAGTTTCTTCGGTAACTAGAACTCGATCCTTATTCATCATAGCTGCATAATGAGATAAAATACCCCTAATTTTTAGTAAATTAAAGAAAGTAAATTCTTTGTGTGGAGAAGCAAAACCAACATCTTGAAGACCATCATATATTCTTCGATATTCAGTGTAATATACTTCAGGAACACGAAAAACTTTTTGAGTTATTTTTCTACCTTTCTCATTATATCCAATTAAATTCTCAGTTTCGAGTACATCAACTTCTTTTGATTGTAATATCTTCAAATTGTGATAAACTGAACTTAGATGCATATTAAGAACTGTAGCAATATCTGCTGCAGTAATTCCTATTATTTCATTACCATCAATACTCACATAGGTTCTTTGAGCAAACATTGCATCAAGGATTATAGCCCAACAATCAATAGCTGTTGTATATCTCCTGTCTTGAGCTAGTTTGAAGATTCTATCCATATACCAGTTGGATTCTTCTAGCTCTTCGACATCTGCTTCTATTTTAGAGGTCATTGGTTGCAATCCTTGAGTATTTATATAATCTTCAGTATAATTGTAAGACTGTACTTAAATAATTTTTCCTCATATAGTCCAATCCAATTTTATACTGTTTTAACCTCTTAAATTATAGTTAAAATACTCATAAGTGTTTCTTTTTTCTTTGTTCAACTAGAAAAAACAACAAAACAATTCAATCTTTAATATTCTGTGTGTATTTGAGCATCCAAATAACAACAAGTGTAAGTATAACCGTAGATAATAGAAAAAGGAACGTGTATAAAACTGCTTGTGAAATTGGATCCAATATTATCAATTTGTTAGAAGTATATGTGATTTATATCTCTTTCCTTCTCCCTCTTGATGTTTGGGCACAAATCTTAAAAACCTAGAAATAGGGGGTCTATATAGATAACATATCAGTGATTAAATGAGATTCCCTTGTGAGTTTATAGCATCGACTTTTTTACCTGGTTTGAGAATCAGGATTGCACATCAATTAAAGGAAAGAGGAAAGTCGCAAAACGCGATTTCAATACTTTTAGGAGTGAAACAACCAGTAATTGCGTCTTATCTTCAGAAAACGATTTCAGATACAGGTGACAAAAAATTTAATCATCATCTTGATGCTCTATCAGAAACCATATCAAATATGCTTTTGTCTCAAGAGAAATTAGAGGACACAATGAGAACTATTTGTACTAAATGTAAATCTTTACGTGTAAGGGGACCTATATGCTCCTTTCATAAATCAATACTACCAGAAATTGCTGACTATGATGATTGTGATATCTGTTCCGGTTTTGATAGTCTTCCTTCCTTGGAGAAGAGATCACAAGTCCTCTTATCTTTAAAGGAAATATTCGCTGAATTGGAAAAAATTGAAGGGTTCTATGATTGGATTCCAGAGATAGGATCACAATTAGCTTCTTGTGAAGATGATGCAAAGGAACTAGATGACGTAGCTAGTTTTCCTGGTAGAATAATCAAAGTAAAGGGAAATATAATAACAGTGAGTCCTCCTGAATTTGGTTCTTCAAAAACAATGTCTTCACTCTTACTTTGGATAAGAAAATCCCAACCTGAAACAAAATGGATTATAGGAATCAAGAACAAACCAAAGCTAGAGAAGATTCTGAAAAATATAAACATTAGATTCCAAGAAATAAATGAACTTGATAAGAAATGGGACGAGTGTTTAGCAGAAATAAGAAAAACTGAAAATATTACTGAGATAAAAGGAATACTCGATAAAGGAAGCTTAGGATATGAATCTATTGCCTATCTGTTTGCTAATAATGAATTGGACCTACTTAACTTAATAAAACAAATTTCAAAGTAGAATTATAGGCCCCCTATATAGTAATGCTAAGATTTAAATTCATTTTTGCTATAAAATTAATGATAATATGAAAAAATTGTGGATTATGAGTGTAGTATTTGGTCTACTGCTTTTTTCTTGTTTCTATGAAATTAATGTGTTCACAATTAACGCGGATAATTATGAACTAGTTATTTATACATATGAGTCTCTATTAGCAGATCCAGGTTATGACTTTGTGGAGGGATTTGCTAATCATAGTGGAATTGCTAAAGAAGACATTCATCTTGTTCTTCTCGAAGATGCAAATTCTATTGTTACACAAGCAGCTTTAGAAAAAAATAATCCAGTTGCAGATGTTTTGATAGGATTAGATAATGTACTAATTCACAAAGCAAAAGAAGAAGGGATTCTCGAACCTTACAATTCACCTGAATTGGTTAATGTCTCCAGCGACCTTATATCTAATTTAGATCCAATGAAACACATTCTTCCCTATGATTATGGAATAATTGCTTTATGGTATGATAACAGTAGAATAAACTCAACATCAAATCCTGAATTAGATACTCTAAAATTACAAGATATAATTGATGAGAATCTTGATGAGATTCTAATAGTTGAGGATCCAACACTTAGTTCTCCAGGACTAGGTTTTCTACTTTGGACCATAGCAGTATATGGTGATCCATCAGTAAATTTTGATGGTCTACTAAAAGATGATTGGAGAAATTGGTGGAAATCAGCATCAAAAAATCTTCGAATTGCACCAAGCTGGGGAGCTGCTTTTGACATTTATTACACTGAAGAAGAAAACCGTCCAATGATGGTTTCTTATGGAACAAGTCCAGCGTATGATGTTTGTCACCCACTTTGGGGAGTAGGATCAGGTAGTGATCCACCCTCTACTGCAATTGTCTCTCATGAAAATGGTACTGAAAATGCTTGGTTACAAATAGAAGGACTTGGACTAGTTAAGAATGCTCCTAATCAAGCAAATGCACAATCGTTTATAGATTGGTTCCTTAGTGCTGAACTTCAAGATAACATACCAACAAATAACTGGATGTATCCAGCGAATGTACATGCAAACATCTCAAGTTGTTTTATGGATTCTGCGATTAATCCTGCTGATGTAAATATCTTGAATGATCTCATTACACCTACTATGTTGGAAGAAAATCTGGATATGTGGAAGAATGATTGGGAAACTGAAATTGCTTCTTTCAGCTCAATATTTCTAATAATACTAACATTGAGTTTCTCAGCAATAACATACATATTCCTGCGAAAAAAAAGAGAATAGAATTACCAAAGGCAGATAGAGGAAATGATGTCAAGAACTGTTAGGAAGGAAACAAATATAGAAGAAATTGCTAATAAATTCATAATCATTTTAGCTATTATTGCTTTAGGTTCTTTCCTATTATCTCTTTTTTATGTTCCATTGATACAAATTCTGCGATTTGCTTTCTCATCAGAATCAAAATTTACATTTGCGATATTTTCATCTACAATAACAGATACTCTTAATCTAAAATTCATCGGATTCACTTTCGCTCAAGCTCTGCTATCAACTGTAATTTGTTTATTCATTGGTTTACCCGCAGGATTTTTCTTCGCTAAATATGAATTTAAAGGTAAAAAGCTTGTTCTGAATCTTTTAACAATTCCTTTTGTACTCCCTCCTATCGTTGTCTTACTTGGTTTTATTGTCTCTTATGGAGAAGGGGGATGGATAAATTCTATTTGGAAAGGAATGACAGGAACAGATAACGTTCTCATAAGTATTTTTGGAACATTCGAAGGAATAGTTTTAGCTCATATTTTTTACAATTTATCTGTAATCATAAGAATGACAATACCTGCATGGCAAAGTCTTGATTTAGAGCAAGTGGAAGTTTCAAGGACACTAGGAGCTAGTGAATGGAAGATTTTTTGGAAAATTATTTTTCCTCAAATTGTTAATTATCTAATTTCTTCTGCTCTATTAGTTTTCATTTACACATTTAACAGCTTTGCAATAGTGCTTTATCTGGGTGAAGTAAGGTTTCAGACTCTAGAGGTGAGAATATTCAAAATGATGAAAGCATCTCTTAATTTTTCAGGAGGAGCTTCACTTGCTTTTCTTCAACTAATTTTGAATACTATAATCATTATATTGTACTTACTTTTTGAGAGAAAAACGAGACAGATGGCTATTGGAAAAGAGAGAGGTCTTCAGAAAGAAAAAATATCATTCTCTAGATATAATTGGAAGAAGAATCTCTCAATAATAGGGTTAATCTTATTTATGTTGATTATAGGCGTTTTCACATTTGCTCCAATTCTTGCTGTAATAATAGTTTCATTCACTCCGTTTTCATCAGAAGTATCTCCCTTCTTTGGGTATATGCAGCTGTTTTCATTCGAATATAGTCCTCTTCTAAATAATTCTCCTCTAAGGTTGTTACTGAATACTTTACTTTTTGCTTTTGCGGCAACACTAATAACTTTGACTCTTTCTTTGATGATTGTTTTTGTTCTCAAGAATAGATATCAGAGTTTAAAGAAATATCAAAGATCAATATCTGAAAGTTTTATTTCTTATATGATCATTCTACCAATGGCAACTTCATCAATAACTCTTGCTTTGGGATTATTCCTACTCTTCAACAATACTTCTTTGTATCTTAATGCTGTGTGGTTTTTTATAATTATGGCACATGTTTTAATTAGTGTACCATTTGCAACCAGATCAATAATGGCAGCTTATAACAGAATAGATGTTGAATTATTAAACGTAGCTTCTACGTTAGGAGCTTCAAGACTACGGGTGTTCAGAAAAATAGAGTTACCTCTTATCTTGAGAGGAATAATTGTTGGTGGAATCTTCTCATTTGCTATTAGTTTAGGGGAATTTGGTGCAACAAACTTTTTAGTAAGAGGAGCATATGGAACTTTATCAATTGGTATATCTAAATTACTCCTGACTCAAACTTTGCAATTGCCAGCTACTATGGCAAGTATCTTGATAATTGTAACCATAATATGTTTCTTAGCAATACAAAAACTTGGAGATGTCGAATTAAAGGTGTAAATATGACAAAATTAGAACTAAAAGAAATATCCATGAAATATGAAAGAAAATACATTCTAGAAGATCTAATTCTAGAGGTGAACCATGGAGAGCTTTTGGTTCTATTAGGTGAAAGTGGTTGCGGGAAGACTTCTCTCTTAAAGATAATTGCAGGGATTATCAAACCTGAAAAAGGAGATATTCTAATGGATGGTGAGAACATCACACATCTTGCTCCACAGAAAAGAAAAATTGGATACGTTCCTCAAGCACAAGTTTTATTTCCTCACATGAAAATCAGGGAAAATATTTCTTTTGGTCTTGAAGCTCATAGATTTGACAAACAAGAAATAGAAGATAAAATCAAATGGGTAGCAGAACTGACTCAAATAGAAGATTTACTAGATAGATATCCAAGTGAGATTAGTGGAGGACAAAAACAACGTGTTGCACTAGGTAGAGCTATGGCAATAGAACCACGTCTTCTGCTTTTGGATGAACCTCTATCATCAATTGATGCTTCTGGAAGAGAATCGCTAGCACTTACTATAAGAAGAATTCAAAAAGAGACAGAAACAACAACCCTTTATGTCACACACAATCAGGAAGAAGCTCGATTAATCTGCGACAGAGTAGCTTTAATGTATGATGGTAAAATACAACAAATTGGCAAAGTAATAGAGATTGATAAAAATCCTTTGAATCTTATAATTGCAAAGATTATGGGGTCTGTTAACATTTGGTCAATAGAATTTATAGAGAAAAAAGATAAACATTCAATTATAACAACTCCAATAGGAAGCTTTCAACTACCTTATGAAATCATAAAACATAAGCCAACAGGAATAAAAATCCCAGCAGAGGTTATTGAACTTTCATTTGATATAGGAAGCACAGACCACCGTTCGGATACATCAAATTTTATTTTGAATGGAAAGATAAAATCCATTGTTGAAAAAGATGAAGAAACTCATCGAATTATTATAGATTTATCAGAAACAGTTTCTGAATATATTAAAGTTGATTGTAAAAAAGAACTCATTAAAAAGGAACTTAAACCAAACCAAGAAGTTATTTTACATATTGATCCCTTGGAGGTTATTTTAATTTGATATCTGATTCAATTAAGAATGAGATAAATTTAGCAATAATTGAGAAGTTTAATCTTAATCAAGAACCTAGTTGGAACTATATTGATAGAGGATATATTAACGAGAAATTTGAGATTGCAGGAGAAAATAAAGAACCTCTTGCAATATGTAAGATATTTACAGAGGAAGAAAAAATATATCGAGCTGAACAAAGATATAAACGAGAGGAATTTGCTTTAGAAATATATGGAGGTAAAATAGCTCCTGATATTATCTGGAAAAACGATTCTGAGATTATTGTATATAGTTATATTGTTGGACAAGAGCTTCTTCACCTTGAGATTAATAATGAAACAGAAACGAAAATAAAGAAAGTAATTGATCATATTCATAAAATTGCAAGAAACGATATTAAAGTAAGAAAAGAAGAAGTAACAAACTTCTATCAAGAAATAATTAGTGAATACAAAAAATCTGAAATTGGATACCCATCAAAACTGATTGAAGAATTAGAAGATCTTACTATCAAACAAAAAGAAGTATTAGACCAATTCCAAGAGAAACTAACATATGTTCATGGAGATTTAATTCCTCCAAATTTCATATTCGATGGAAAACAATTTATTCTAATTGATTGGGAGTTTTTCAGACCTGAGTTAACTTTTTTTGATTATAAATACTTTAACTACTACGCTAAAGCTCACAAAATGCCAATAGAGCTGAAAATAGATCAGACGGTTCAAAATTTATATTTTAGATTGATTGATGTTTTGGAGAAACTCTGGAGATATGGATATTTACAAAGGAAAAACGAAATCCACTATGAAATTTAAAAAAGAAAATGAAGATATAAGAAGAATATGATTTTGAAAATTGATTTAAACCCATCCATAAGTTTAAAAGCGCACTAAATAGCTTAAGAATAGCGTATAATAGTTGAGTTCTAAATTGAGTAGCAGTAGTATAGTAATAGTAATCGAGTTAGATGAATATCTTCTTCTTCTTATTTAGTTATAAATTATTATATTCAAAAAATAAAGGTGAAAATATTGGGATATAGACGATATGATGACAGTCCAAGAGAAATGCATGACATAAAATGCTCAGAATGCGGACAAGATGCACAAGTGCCTTTCAAGCCTGATGGTGAAAGACCAGTGTACTGCAGAGATTGTTATCAAAAACAAAGAAGATCAAGATATTAGTAAAAGTTTGTAATGATTTTTAATTACAATCTTCCTATTTTTTCTTTCATATTTTTTGTAAGAAATGAAGCTTTAAAACTAAATTTTCATATGTTTACATATAAGATGGCTTCTTGTAGGATTAGAATTCACAGGATAATATCCTGGTTGATGGTTGTATTCTTTCTTGCAACAATCATTCATATACCCCAGGATTATAGACCTCTAAATTCTCCTGAGTATTATACAACTTTCTGGATATGTCTTTAACAAAAAAAGAAAAAAAAATTAGAAAAATGAACCTTTGTGTAATAGAAAATCGCAAATAGCTTTATTCTTTTGATTATTGATATTTTTCTTGTGATGATAATTATAATAAATTTCCATATTATACAGTTGAGACGATGAAATCTTGGAGCTAAAGAGATTTTCTGCTAGATGATCTAAGAGAGAAACTAATGTTTCTTCTTCAGTAGAATTAAGGTTCATAAATCCTTTTAGTGAATTATACTCATTGAAGATACTATTCTTCAGGTTTTCTTTCTTGATTATTGTTGTCATGAGCTATGATTATTTCTTCTTTTTATATGGATTAGTCGATGAAAAAGAATTATCTAGAATACCAGAAAAACTGAATAAATGAACTAGCAAAATTATTGTAAAAGAAAAGAAAAGAAAAGAAAGTTAAATTTCTTTCATAAGTACATCATATTGTCCTACTTTTTCAAAACCTAGAGTTACAATATCTTTTGCTTCCTCTTGATCAGTAGGATTATTTGGGTTAAGATAAACTATAGTTCTTTCAAATCCTTTTTCTTTACTAATACCTATTAAGTCTGAAAGAACATGCTTCTTATATTCAGAATTTATCCCACAGAAAACAGGTAATTGTGTAAGATTAGGTTTTTGTGATTTTATTAAACAACCATAAGCTAAAATTTCTCCATCTTTTTTAACAGTTCGCTGTGCTAAGATATTTGGATTTTCCATTAGATTATTCATCATAGTTTGAATCCTTTCTGGAGTGAGTTGTTCATAAGCTTCATCAAACATCTTGATGATATATTCGATTTCTTTTTCATGATTATATTCATCAACAATTTCCTCAGTCTCGAATTTCTTGAATTTATCTGGAGATAATAAATAAGTTTCAGCTACAGATCGTGAATATTCAAAACCTTTCTTCTTTGCTAATTCGTATGTGTTACCATTAAGGTTGTTTTGAGGTGATTCTATTCTTTTAACTTCCTTCTTTTTAAGAACTTTCAATAGCTCATCATAGAGTAAGTCATAAGCTTCTTCATGACCAGGTAAAGCAAAAGCAAGTCTTGTTTGACTTATTTTTATTTTCTCCTCTTCATCATCTCTAATGGTAGCACCAATATATCCAACCATCTTATCATCTTTGAAACAATAAAGTCTTGTTTCAGGATCAAAATCATCACGAGAATAAACTTGCTTAACTTGTTCAACATTTGATTGAGTATAAGCTAACCATTCTTTTGCTAAAGTAGAACCAATATTGACTTGGTCTTCAATGAAGTCTTCATTATATCCTTTTATTATATAATCTGACATACGCAATGAAATATTGAAACATTTATAATTTTTACTAAGATGAGATTTTTTTATGTTTTTTCTATTTTTGTTTCCTTATTAGGCGTCGTTTGTTTCTCCATTTCTTTCGCATTTATATACGACAATATTGATACACTCCCTAGTAGTATTACTATCCCAATTATCTGTAAGATAGCTAAAGTTCTGTTATCAGAAACACCAAATCCTAAGAAAAAGTAATTTACTACAATTGCTAATAGAGGAAAGGCTAATTCAGCTATACCTGCAATAGCTGCTTTTGATCTTTTCAATCCAAAATAATAAAGTGCTAGTGGAAGTACTCCTCCAGTAAAGATAGCAGCATATAGAATACAAACACCTCCATACCACTGCCAATCTAAAGGTACAAAACCTCCAGCGTCTGAATTAAAGTATCCAAAAACGTTCATTTTTGTCCCTAGCAAATTGAAATATTCTGCTTTGAAAGTTAACAATGGAATATTTAAGAAAATAAGAAAGAGAAAACCTCCTATATATCTAAACAATGTTAAATTCCAATAGTCAACTTTTTCCGTTAGAATTCTTCCAAAGACTGTTGAACCCCCCCAGAATACAGCTGCTAGAAGAGAGCATAAAACAGCAACAATAGCATATGTACCTAGTGTTTTAGAAATTCCCCACTTATCAATTATATCGGGAATCACCATTAAAATAATACCAGATAAAGCAAAGAAGAGAGTGATATAGAACCTATATGATA
>JAEOTE010000051.1 GCA_016839945.1 Candidatus Heimdallarchaeota archaeon
AAGAACAAGAAGAATAGATCTATTTTTACTATTCGCTTTTCTTCAATAATAATTTGAAAAAATAAATAGGAAGAAATATATTAGATTGAAGCAATATAAGGTTATAAAAGTTTAAGTGGTCTATATTGAGTTTCAAATCTGATATAAGACAAAAGGTTGAATACCAGTGCAATAAATGTGGCAAACTCAGAATTTTATTTATTGCTCCAGTTCTTCAAAGTGGTAAGGTTGAAACTCATGGCTATATCGAATATTGTGATGTTCATTTCTGTGAAAAAAATGAATTAAACGCAATAAAACTCTTTGTTGACCATAACTATGATGTAAGGTCTCAAGTTGCGGTTGAAACTAAGTCTAAAAGTGATGAACCAGCGTTTACAGAGTTAGCAGGTTTAGGTATACCAATTCCAGAAAAAACTGAATTCATAACTCAGACAATAGTACCAACTAGAGATTTTGGTGGTTATAATCTTAAGAAAATAGAAATTAAGGATAAATTAAGACAAAGAACTTATGTTATAATGGAAGATGAAGGAGAAGGAGAGAAGGAGATCATAGTTGATTCTCCACTTAAATTTGTGGAAATAAAAGTGCAAGTTTCAGCTGATTTAAAGATTGATATCGTAAAAGAATGGCTTGTTGGTTTATCAAACATTGTAGAGTCTTTAGTATATTTAGATGAGAATTTACTAAGCTATTTGGGAACTTATCTTGATTATATGCTGATAAATATTCCAAGAGAAAAAGAACTTCTGGAATTAACTCTTCTTTTACATTCTTCTGTTGCAATACCACATTCCACTAAGCAGCACATTGAAATCTTCGAAGAACATGTAAATGAATTGTTTCCTGATCTCAATGTTGTCAGCTATCGATTGTATAAATCTATACTAAAAGCATGTCTAGAAAATGAACAAAAAACAATTCTAAATTTCTATGAAGAATTGAAGAAAAAAATGACTCAAATTCAAGCGTTTCCATATTATATTTCAATAATAAGTACACTAGTTTCTTTTGGCTTCATTAATCTAGAAAAACTCGAATTTTATACAGCTGTAGGATGAAAATAATGTTAATCCATCCGGATAGGTTTGACAAAAATCTAACTTTTAAGGATTTAGAATTTCTATGTAAAAATGTTGGTAATAGATTATCAGGATCTATAGGTGAATCAAAAGCTGCGGAATATATTGCTGATAGATTCAGAGAGGTAGGAAAACCAATAACAGAAAAATACCCTCACTCTTATTATGAAGGGATAGATGCATCCATAACATATCTTGAAACGGGATTTACAGTTTCTGGGAAACCTATGTGGATGACAAAAAACACACCCGAAAAGGGGATAGAATCTGAAGGATTCTATTTAGGTTCAATAAACCAAATAAACAGAATCACTGAGAAGGATATTGAGGAGAAAATAGTATTTGTGTTTTTCTCAAGAGATTATTTTGAACCTGAATTATTCAGACAACTAAAAACTTTATACTTCATGAAACCAAAAGGAGTAGTTATTCTGAGTACTTATCATATGAATGCATTACGATCAGATCCATTTTTAGAAGAAAATTCGATATTCTCAATAATACCTACAATTTTAGTTCCTGCAAGTAAGTTCATATCAAAAATAAAAGAAGTAAATTTAGGAAAATTCATAATGGTGGTAAAGGGAGAAAGAAAAACAGGACAATTATGTAACACTTCATTAAAAATTGAAGGAAAAAAACAAGATACAATAGTTGTCTGTGCTCATCATGATACTGTTGAATATACTCAAGGAGCATCTAATAATGCTTCAGGTGTAGCAATTATTTTGGAATTATCAAGAAAGCTATCTGCAATAAAACCTAATTTTACATATGTTTTTGCTTCATTTGGAGGTGAAGAACAAGGACATTATGGTGTAAAAAAATTCCTCGAAAACTCTGATATAGACAATATTATTCTTTGTTTGAATTTTGACACAATCTCTCCTTTACCAGGTTTTGTTGCATCAATTGTTGTTGGAGATGAAACATTATTCAAGATAGTTCAAAATGTAGATCTAAACAATCCTTATCCTGCAATGTCTGTAAATAGTACAACGAATGGGGGGAGTAACATGATATTTGCAGAAAAAGGAATTCCATCAATAATGCATATGATAAGAGGAACAACTAATTATGGCATTGATCGCACAGAGTTAGATGTCGTTAGAGAAGATTTGCTTGATTCTTTAGGAATATTGGGAAAATATGGTATAAGATTAATAAATCGACTAGATAGCATGACAGAGATAGAATTTTCTACTGGAATCCCTCAAAATCTGGAAGAAGAAGTTGAAAATTACTTTAATAGACTAAATTTTTATAGAAATTAATTTTACATTTATTTTGAGTGGTTGAATGGATATAAAAGTGATTGAATATCGTAAACCCTTCAGTGTTACAGCTTCAATGAAAGTGAAAAACATAGAAAGAGCTGCAAAATTCTATACGGAAGTATTAGGATTTGAAAGAGGTTGGGATAAAGCTTTAGACATAGGATGGTTGGAAATCGATTTACCAATAACTGGATTTAATATTGGTTTAAGCCTTCTAAGAGATGAAGAGATACAACATGGTTCTACTACATTAAATATTGGTGTTCAGGATGTTGAAGCAACGAAGAAATATCTAGAGACTCAAGGAGTTAAGATATTGATTCAAAGTGAGATTCCTGAACTAGTAAAAACGCTTGCAATAACTGATACAGAAGGCAATAAAATCGTTTTTGTCGAAAATCTGTTGGAGTATAATACCTAGGTTATACCTTTGCTTTTAAATAATTCCAACAAAGCTTAAATGTATGAATACAAATTCTCAAGTAGAACTTGTGGTTCGCATGAAAAATGGGAATAGAGAAAGTCTTTGGAAAGCTTTTCAAGATCTATCTAGAAGGGAACAAGAAGCTGCTTCTAAACTATACTCTATTATTAGGGAGCTAATGGAGGAGTTTGGAGATGAAATTCCTCTAGATGTCGCTCTAGAACGTCTAGGTTTCAAAACTGTAGATGAAATGATAGATTGGGAACTACAATGGCTTCCAAGAAAAGAACTTAACATAAAAATGGAATATAATAAAGATAAAATCAAAATAAAACAAAATGTTTTTGATGATGACGATTTAAATGTTTACGAGTTCTTCTAACATTTCTGCAAGTAAATCCAAACCTTTAATCAGATATTCCTTTTCAGATCCAATACCTAATCGAAGATAGCCATCCATACCAAAACAATCACCTGCTATTATCAAAAGACTCTTTTCTTTACGTAATCGTTCTGTTAAATCAGTTGAATTGATATCAATAAAATACCTTACAAAAGACATAGCTCCAGCTTTTTGCGGAATAAAATGAAATAAATCAGAACGTTCTTCTGTCCAGTCAAGAAATATCTTTAGGTTTTCATATAGCATTTCTCTGTTTCTTTCTAGTATTTTGTTTCTTATTTCAGGTTGCAAAGCCCAAGTAGCAATTTGTTGACTTAATACTCCTGTAGAAATTGAAGTATAATCATGATATGACCAAGCTTTTTCTGCAATATCTTCAGGTGCGACTAGCCAGCCCATTCTCAACCCAGGAAAACTATATGCCTTGGATAAACCTGCAACTGCAAGAACTTTATCATATTGCCCATAGAATGTATTGATTTCATTTCCATCTAGTTCAGCTCCACGATAAACCTCATCAGAATGTATGTAAGCTCCAGATTCTTCTGCTAAATCTATTATACACTTAACAGCTTCATCATTAAGAATTGAACCAGTAGGATTGTTGGGATTACAAACTGATATCATCTTCGTTTTTGAAGAAACAAGAGATTTCAATTCCTCTAAATCTGGTTGCCAATTTAAATCCTCTTTCAAGTAGAATGGTTTAACTTTGATTCCAAAAGATTTAGCTAATCCCCAAGTTTGCATATAATTAGGAAGCATAAGAACATATTCATCACCAGATTCAAGAATACTCCAGATAGAGATAAAATTCGCTTCAGCAGATCCATTAGTTACAAGAATATTGTCTATATTCGAAGTTGGATAAAGCTTAGCAACTGATTCTCGAAGAGCAATAGATCCATTTGTTTGTCCATACCCTAATCGAACATTCAGAAGTTGTTTAATCTGCTCATCATTAAGAAATTCAGAGAGAGTAAAAGGGTGAATACCACTCTCTGTAAGATTGTAATCAACAAAATTTTCCCACAGAGATTGACGTCGTTCTAATTCAAATGTTTCAATCTTCATTGTTAGATGATTCTAAATTGTATGTTTATAAGTTAAGCTCTTTATAGAAGTAAGTTTAGTAAAAAAATTAAAGAAGTAGAAAGATATTATGTAAAAATTATGAAAAGAGGAACTAAAACCTTACTTTTATCTTTACTAATCCTAATTTCACTTCTATCTTTAACGATTTTTTCATCTATCAGAGTTAATGCTGCAATTCCAAAAGCGAGAATAGGGCATTCAATGATTTATGATTCTGTAAATGATATAATCATTATGTATGGAGGTAAGACAGCAGCTGGTGAGTTTCTCTTTGATACTTGGACATATAACTGCACAAGCAATAAATGGATTAGTTTATCCACAGAAAACACTCCTTTTGGTTCCTATAATACTAAAATGGTTTATGATTCAGAATCTGAGAAGATTGTTTCTTTTGGAGGAATGAGAAGTAAAACTGTTGCATCCAATCAAACATGGACTTTTGATTATTCTGAAAAAGAATGGACTAGAGTTTTTCCACCTACTGCACCTTCTGCAAGATCTGAGCACAATATGGTATATGATTCTATTTCTGATAGAGTTATATTATTTGGAGGGGCTCTTGGTTCTGTATTTCATAATGATACTTGGTCATTTAACTGCAATTCTAATGTCTGGAGCAATATGAAACCAAAGACATATCCTTTGGCAACTAGAGATTTTAATTTCGCATTTGATTCACAGAATAATACAGCAGTAATGTTTGGTGGAATATCATCAACTGTTTGGGGTAATGTTCAAACTCAAGTATATTCTAGTGATACTTGGTGGTATAGAATTGATTCTAATATCTGGGAAAATGCTACTCCTTCGGAAGGTCCATGGGGAAGAGCTTCTTCAGCTTGGGTATATGATTCTAGAAATGAAGTTTGTATAATGTTTGGTGGGAGTACACCTCTTGATGATAGTGTTGGAGATGATACATTATGGTATAGAGTATCTTCAAATACATGGACTGAAGCGAATTCAGAATCAATATTTGATAGAGTTAGTCATGAGATGGTTTATTCTCCAATAGCTAACAGAGTTATCCTTTTTGGTGGTGCTTCTCCGGGAAATACATCTCAACACTATAATGATGTATGGGCTTATAATTATGAGAGTAACAGCTGGAGTAAATTAGAAACAGTCGCGAGTTCATTTTCACTTTCTGTGTTCATTATTTCACTTGAACTTATTGCAGTCATCCTACTACTCAAACGGAAATATAAAAAGAAATAATCTCTCTTCTCCTACTTCTTTTTAAGCATAAAATTATATACAATAAATTTCATTTTTGTTTGAAAGATTATGGTCAAAGTTGTAAAGCTTGAGGAAAT
>JAEOTE010000052.1 GCA_016839945.1 Candidatus Heimdallarchaeota archaeon
AGTGTTCGTCGTGCAGTAAGATTACTTACAGAAGAAGCTATTTTATCAATACAAAGCGAGAGAAGAAAATATCCACCTTTCGGATTACATGGTGGCAATAATGGTTCCAAAGGAAGCAATATCTTGAGAACACAAAGTGAGACAATAGTACTCCCCTCTAAGGTTACTCGAAAAATAAAACGGGATGATGTTGTAGTCATTGAAACACCTGGTGGGGGTGGGTATGGTGTTAATGACGACTAGCAGAATATCCCTTTCAACTACTTCATAATTGCGTAATTCTCAAGAGAAGATTCTTATATTTTTAACGTATTATTTTAGTATTATTATTTTTTCATTCTCTGCTCTTAAGCTCTTTAAAGCTGTTTAATAGTATTTTTGATTTATAGTCAGTTTTTAATTTATCTTCACTCCACAAAAGATTTAGATATGACTAAAAGAAGTATAGTCTATGGTAGAAAATGATCCTTTGATTTTGATTGAAAAAGTTGGAGAGAATAATAACATAGCACTAATTACTCTTAATCGACAAAGCAAATTGAATGCTTTTAATGATGATATGCTTAATCAACTTCAAAAGAATTTCAAATCACTTAAAAAAGATTCAACAGTACGAGCCATAATAATTTTTGCTGAAGGTAAAAGTTGGTGTGCAGGAGTTGATTTGAAGTGGACTGCAAATTTGGGTTGGAGATTTATTAAAGCAATAAAGAAAGGACAAAAAACCTTTGCTATAATTGAAAATCAACCTGTGCCTGTCATAGCCGCAATAAATGGGTATGCAATAGGAGGAGGAATGGAGCTAGCATTGTCTTGTGATATACGTATTGCAGCAGACACAGCTGTGTTTTCACAATCAGAGACAACTATAGGATTAATACCTGGATGGGGAGGAACATATCGCCTTCCAAAAGCAGTTGGCTTAAGCACTGCTAAAGATTTGATCTATACAAGTAGAAGATTCTCTGCAGAGGAAGCTCTTGAAATAAATTTCCTAAGTAAAGTTGTTCCTTTGGAAGAGCTAAAGAGTCAAGCTATAGAAATTGCTGAATCTATATCTAGAAACGCACCCATAGCAGTTAAGAAAGCAAAAAAAGCCATTAACAAAGGAGTTTCAGCTTCTTTAAAGAGAGGTTATAGGGCAGAAAAGAAAGGGATATGGCGTTGCTTTAGAACTAAAGATATAAGAGAAGGGATAACAGCTGTTTTTGAGAAGAGAAAACCTGAATTTAAAGGAAAATAGGTTCTAGAAGGAGCTAAGAGGATTCCTATGAATCAAAATGAAATTACACCTGCAGAGGAAGAATATCTAGAAACTTTCTTTTGGTTTTTTGAATATGGGAGTAAACATGTTAAGACTAATCAAATTGCAGAAATGATGAACGTGGATCCAGGTACAGTAACTTCAATGTTTAAGAAATTATCACGAAAAGGACTGATTAACTACAAACCATATTATGGTGCAGAGTTAACTACAAAAGGAGAGGAAATTGCTAGAAAAGTCGTTCGCAAACATAGATTATCCGAAAGTTTTCTTGAGTGGTTAGGTCTCCCTTGGGCAAAGATTCATGAAGAAGCTTGTAAGTGGGAACATGTATTGACGGATGAAATTGCAGAAATGATCGAACAGAAGTTAAACCCTGAAAAAACACCTTATGGTGCAACAATACCTAAGAAAGAAGGAATCAATGCTGCAATAACTGAGAATAAACATTTAGCTCTATTCAGTTCAGGAAAAAACATAAAGATAGTTGAAATTATCGAACGAGCTATTTCTAGACACTTCCCTCATGAAGCAACTTTGCAAGAAATTTACGTAGAATTGGAAGACAAAGGACTAAAACCAGGCACTGAGTGGGTTATAGTATCCACCAAAGTAAGTGAAGATGCTATTGTAGAAAAATGGTCACTTTCTTATGATTTAGATATGACTTTAGAAAATAAAGAGGGAAGAAAAATAAAAGTTCCTTATTATCTAGTAAATATGATTTTAGCAAAAGAAGTCAGTCAGTAGTTTAGTTTTAAGGTTATTTCAGGTTATTATAATACTTCATTTAGAAAGAGATTGGATTCAAAAGTGGATAATAATCAATTGATCCTGCACTGCCTTCAATATAATAATATCCTGTCTGATTCCAATCAGACCAAAAGTTCCCAACTAAAGCAATCCCATCATACCAAATATGTAAGAAACCTTCATCTCTTGATTGTGAGAATCCTTCTAAGTTGTTATTTAAGAAATTGTTATGATGGATTTTGTTATTAGATCCAGAATTTAGATAAATTGCCCATTTTTTATTGCCTATGAAGTTATTATATGTTATATTAAGGTTAACATGATCTTGTTCAACAAATATTCCATAAGTATTATTTGAAATATTGTTAAAACAAAAAATATCAGATGTCCCACCCTCAAGATAGATGCCATATTTATTGTCATATATTGAATTATTCAAAACAGAAACATAACTACCAAACATCTGTTCATCTCTATAAAGAAAGAAACCATATCTTTCATTTTGAGTACATGTATTATTTTCAAAGATATTAGTTGATGCATGAATTACATAAATACCATCTATGTTGTTTTTACAAGTATTATTTGTGATATTTGACCAGAGTAAATTCCCAATATGAATCCCTTTTGTAGACCCCTCGCAAAGATTGTTTGATATATTCAAATAATATCCAGAACTAACTTTAATTCCACATGATTCTTTATTATAATCGGTTGTGTTAATTATTGTACCAAAAAACCTATTGTTTGAAAAAGTACATTCAACATTGCTAGAAGAGTAGATTCCTACTTTATTTTGATTGAAAAAATTATTAGAAATTTCATGATTTGGAGAGTTACCTATACTAACACCTGCATCATTGTACTCAAAAGTATTGTTAATCAATATAGCTTCATTTTGACAATTTAGGATGACAATGCCATTCAAATTGTCTTTTAAAGTATTATTAGCTACAATTAATGTTCTACATTCAGTTTCCTTCAGATAAATACCAACAGAACTATGAGAATTGATGGAATTATAGCTAATATTTACTGCTCCAAGCATGAAATTTTCAATGTAAATACCATAGTTTGAAATTGAAGAAAGAATGCAATTTCTTATAGTAAAGCTTAGAGTAACATTAACTATAAAGATAGAAGGTTCATCTTTGTCTTTAATTCTATAACCTTCAATGATAAATGGATTTGATGGTGTCCCTTCTCCTGGAAAATTATATTCAAAGAAGTGAGAATTTGAGGTTATTCTGATTGGTTTATCAACATTTTTCACTATAATTAAAACAGGTATAAGAATAGAAGCTGTAATAACGATGATAGAAACAGATGATAATACAATCTCTTTTTTATTCATTAGATTCAGCTGTCTTAATTTCATTTTTCGAGTTTTCTATACTATGTTTGTTCTAGATTATGATTCTTGATATATAACTTTCGTCTTAAAACTGATGAAATATTTTGTAGTCCTAGAATGGCTGTAAGAAAATAGAAAAAATAGAAATTTATAAACAAGAGAACTATTTTTGTTCTGTTAGTTTCCAGAGAATTCTCTTAGGCGTATCTTCTAGAGAAATTCCTGCATTCTTTAAATCATCTCTGATTTTATCACTCATTTCCCAGTTTTTCTCTTTTCGAAATTCTCCACGAATCTCGATTAGGAGTTTAATCAATTTTTCAACTGTATCCAAAGATAAGTAGCTATTGAAATCCTCAAACAAACCAAGAACAGATCTGAATTCGTCAAAGAGCTTGTCAGCTTCTTTTATAACAGAGATATTGATATTTTCTGCTTTTCTAAGGTATTCATTCACGTCATTGGAAAATTTGAAAATCACAGCTAAGCCATTGGATGTATTGAAATCCTCATTCATAGCTTCAATGAAATCTTTACGAGTGTTCTTTATATTTTCATTAAGCTCTTTATCCAAATCAGATAATTCGGTTTCTTCAGCTTCTTTGGCTTCATCAGCATAATTTTTTGTTAGTAAAACAACATCAAATAGTCGGTCAACTGTTATTTGAGCTTGATCTATTGCATCTTCATTAAAGGTAATCGGACTACGATAATGTGTTTGAAGAACAAATAATCGTACTGCATCAGCTGAATAGTATTTCAACAAATCTATAATATTAACATAATTACCTAGAGATTTACTCATTTTTTCTTGATCTATGTTGACATAACCATTATGAAGCCAGTATCTTGCAAAAGGTTTTCCAGTAAGAGATTCAGATTGTGCAATTTCGTTTTCATGATGAGGAAAGATGAGATCTTGACCACCACTGTGAATATCTAGAGTATCGCCCAAATAAGTCATAGACATAACTGAGCATTCCAGATTCCAACCTGGCCTCCCTTCTCCCCAAGGTGAAGGCCAATAAGGTTCCCCTGGTTTCTTTGATTTCCACAATGCAAAATCTGCAGGAAATCGTTTTTTAGGGTTTTCTGAATCTTCTGTTCCTTCTTGTAGAATATTTTCTAATTTTTGATTTGATAGTTTGCCATAATCATCAAATTTTCTTACATCGAAGTATACATCTCCACCGCTTTCGTATGCATAATCTTTCTCAACTAACTTCTGTATAAACTCAATCATATGGTTTATGTGAAGCATTGCGCGAGGATTGACAGTGGCATCTCTTATTTTCAAACTTGTCATATCTCTTCGAAAATACCTTAGATATTCTTCAGCAACTTCTAGAACAGCTCTTTTTTCATTGTTAGAAACTTCAATCATTCGATCTTCTATGTCGGTGAAATTCATTATGTATTCTACTTCGTAACCTCTATACTCTAAATATCTACGAATTGTATCAAATGCTATTGCAGATCTAGAGTGACCTAAATGCATTAATCCGTTAACTGTAGGCCCACAGTTATACCATTTTACAACCTTAGGTTCAATTGTTTTGAACTCTTCTAATTGCCTAGTTAGAGTGTTGTAAATCTTAATCATGGGTGAACTACAAAAGTGGCTTAAAAAAGCGTTTCGCTTGAATAGAAGTTAATTTTTTTTAACTTCACGTGAAATATAATTCTAAAATGTTAAATATAGGTGCTCTAATTTTCAAAAGATTATCATGAAAATACTAGTCACAGGTGGAACAAGCGGAATAGGTTATTTTACAATTGAAGAGCTTTTGAAAAAATACGATGGAAAAGAAATTTTTGCATTATATAGATCGGAAAACCCTCAAAAAGAACTAGTTGACTTTGGGATAGAGTTTGTAAAAGGTGATTTAACAGATCAAGCTTCTCTTGATAAAGCTTGTAAAGATGTTGATGTAGTCTATCACATCGCGGGAGATGCTAGAGAAAATTTACCAACACAAATGTATTATGATGCTAATCATATCGGTACAAAAAATTTACTTGAAGCTTTTGTTAAAAACAAGTGTAAAAAGTTCATTTTTGTTAGCTCAGTAGGAATTTATGGTTATAAGCTTCCTTCGTATCCTATTAAAGAAACTCACCCCAAGAAAGGTGACAATGCATATCAAACCAGCAAGTGGCTTGCTGAACAAGAGGTATTCAAGTATTCAAAGAAACATGGTTTCTTTGCTACTGCTCTAAGACCTAATTACATTCTTGGTCCAAAAGATAGACAATTAGCTCCTAAGTTATTCGAGTATATATTGAAAGATAAAACCATTCCTTTAATTAGGGATGGGAAAGCAATTATGTCACTGGTTCATCATAAAGATTTGGCAAGAGCTTTAGTTATGTGCGGTGATGTAGAAAAAGCAGACGGTGAGGCTTTCAATATTGTAGGGTCAACTACAACTGTCAAAGCGGTTTTTGAAAAAATAGGAGTAATATGTGGAAAGAAACCTAATTTCAAGCGTATAAATTATCAGTTAGCTTATACTGTTGGTCTTCTTGGTGAAGCAATTGGAAAAATCTCAGGAAAAGAGCCATCAATTACTAGAAGAAGAGTAACAAGATTTGTTGCATCCAGACAATATGATTCCTCTAAATTGGAGGAATTAGTTGGATTTAAACCTGAATATGATCTGCAAAAAACTCTTGAGGATGCATATGAGTGGTTACAAGAGGCTAAACTAGTGTGAAAAAGCTAAAAATTGATAAAAAATATCTTAGTATAATTCAGAATATACTTGCAGTTGCCATTACTATTGGACTAATTCTTTATCTTATTTTTAGATTCAATCCCACAGAAATAATAGCAGCAATAACTAAAATTAGTGTTTGGTCTATAATAATTGCAATATCTATTATGTTAACACTATTTATTCTAAAAATTCTTAGATGGCACTATATTTTACATAATCTAGATATCAAAATTAGTATCCTCAAAACAACAGAGTTAGTTTTAATTGGTGCTTTTGGTGCATCCATAACTCCTGCTAAGATAGGCGATGTGGTTCGAGCATATTATTTGTCAAAATGGACTGGAACAAAAGAGACTACAAGTTTTTTCAGTGCGATCTTAGATAGGGTAGTAGATTTAATTTGCATTGGCTTTTTTGCATTGTTAGCAATACCTTTCTTTGTAACTCAACTTGAAGGTGTAACTAGGTGGTCTCTTGCAGCCGGTTTGATTTTGATTTTTGCATTCACAATGTTAATGTTTAACTCTCATATTATAAGAAAAATAGTAACATTATTAGTAAAAATACGTAATAGAAAGGAAAGAAGTAAGCAAGAAATTGTTGAAGAAAATGATGTAGTACTAGATGACTCTAGGCCTGTTAAAATTATAAATGAATACTATTCCAATCTAACATTTTTCAAAGCAAGAAATTACTTATTATTAATAATTCTAACTTTTCTGTTTTGGATGCTTTTAGGGCTGCAGGTTAGCGTTCTTATTAGTTCAATGGCAGAAACACAACTAACCTTTCAATCTCTTCTTACAATTACTGGAATCATGTCTATTGCAGCAATTGTGTCTCTAGTGCCAATAAGTATTAGCGGAATAGGAATAAGAGACGCTACTATCACCTTATTAGCTTTTTATAGCTTGCAGATAGGAACTGAAATTGCATTTAGTGCATCTTTGATTCAAACAACACTTAACATGCTTATTCCAGGGATAATAGGAGGTATTATCTTACTTTTCAGAAGGAGAAGAAAAAAATAATTTTACTTCTTTTTTTCTTCATACTTGAATACTTTCTTTATACTATATAGATCTGTTTTTGTTATACGCTTACGTACTATTAATTCTGATAGAAATCCCATAAAGAAGAGTTGAACTCCACCTAAACCAAGTAAGATTGTCAGTAGTAATGGTCCAACACTCATATTCTGACTATAAGCATATTTCATAACTAACAGATAAGTTCCCAAACCTAGAGCTATCATTATAGATAAAATTCCCATTTTAAAGAAAAATCGCATTGGACGTTGACCATGAGTATGATGGAATCTAACATTAAACAAATCCGCAAGCCCTACAAAAATCCTCCTCAAACCATATTTTGCTTTTCCTTTCAAACGTGGTCTGTGGTTAACTTTAACTTCTGTTATACTAAATCCCCTATTCTGTAGTATTGCAGGCAAATATCTATGATCCCCTCCAAGGAGAATAATGTCTTCGACTACTTCTTTACGGTAGACTCTTAAAGCACAATCACTATCGTGGATTTTTAAGCGATTAATATTACGATTAAGAAAATTGTAAATTCTTGAAGGAACTTTTTTCAGAATAAAAGAATCTTTACGTTTGTAACGCCATCCGCAAACCACATCATAATCTTTTAGCTCTTCGATGAGTGATGGAATGTTGTGGGGATCGTCCTGACCGTCACCATCTAAAGTGATGACTATCTCGCCTTTTACAGATTGAAAACCTGCAGTGAGAGCTGAACTCTTTCCAAATCGTCGTCGAAACTGAATAACCTTAAGATTTTTTTCACCTTGTTCAATAATAGAGAGGAGATTTGAAAGTGTATTATCTGTAGAACCATCACTAACAAAAATTATTTCAAATTCTTTTGAAAGCTTTGTAAGGACTTCTTTCAATTCTGTGTATAAAGGTATAACATTACCCTCTTCATTAAAAACAGGGATTACAACGGAGTACATCATATCTAATTGTTATTTCATTAACATAAGAAAAGTCTTTCCAAGAAGTATTATTATGGTTTAAAAATGGTGGACTGGTCGGGACTTGAACCCGAGGCCTTCTCGGTGCAAGCGAGACGATCTTCCAACTGATCTACCAGCCCTGTCAAAACTGTCTAACTGTCTTCTTTTCTTCCTTTTTTTAAAGTTTCGATACGCAAACTCTTTTTTTATTCATTCCCAAAAAAGTTATTTATTCATTTCCACTGGAAATTGCTCAAAAGAAAAATGAAGAGAAATTAAGATTTTTCTAATTGACAAAACAATAGTAAAAAAGACTGTAATCATTGTTTATATCTATTAGACATTATTTTATGTAAAAATAATATTCCTTTGTGCTTCAAATCTTATTGATATTGCTTGTGTATTACACTGACCGACAAAAATGGTCTTCTAGACTTCCGACAAAAAAGGTAAAACTTCAAAATTTTTTCTAACTCCCTCAAAACAGCCCCTCCCCTATGTTTCCTATGGAAAATACGATTTTCAAGGTATAGAGGCCCTCTAACGTTAAATTACAAAGCACATCAATTTTTCATATTATTTATTAAATTTCTAGTGGAAAAATAAACGTTTAAGTTAATATATTAGATGATTTTATAAGTAAATATTATATCTGTATAAATAGTAAAAACTCAGAATATGTGATGAGCATGGTAACAATAAACGAAGCACAAAGAAAGTTGCTGGAATTGATTAATAGCAGAAATAGTGTAAAACAATTAGATGTAATGAATATTCCAAAAACTCCTAGTAGAATAATGGGAGAAAAAATGTTAAACGCTTTTGCTAGTCAGATTTTAGATGATTGTGAAGGATTGGAATGTGATCCAACAATCGAAGACGAGTTAATTGAAAGTTTATTGAGCACATTAGCTTTAGCAGGAATAGTGGGAGTAGATTTAGAAAGAAAATTATTAGAAATATTGGGATTAATGGAAATAGTTACAGCAGATAGCTCATAGAGCACTTTCCAGTTTTTTCCTAATCTCTTTTTAAGGTTAGTTTAAAGGACGAGAACTTTCTAATTTTAAACTCAACAAACTAACAAACTGAATGCAGTTGTTACACAATTGTGACATTAAATGTGTAATAAGAGTATCTAATTTGTTGATAAGCAATATACTGCTGAATGGCTTGAGGTGTCTATGAATTTAATACGAAAATCATTATCCCTTATTATTTTCTTTAAATCATCAGGATTAATGAACTCCCTTATATTTCTATAAATTTCCCTTTCTTCTAATTTGTATTGCAGTGTTAGTCTATTGTATGAAGAATAATTTATTGCTTGCATTCCATAATCCTTCTTAACTGCTGGAAATTGATAATGTTCTCCAGCGATAATATCTTTACCTAGTTCTATTAATAACTCTCCGCTGTGATTCTCCCTTAAATTTTCTGGATTGTACTTGTTATCATTTGCTTTTGGTTTGTAGGTTGAAAAAATCCATAATCCACCAGGATTCAAGTGTTTTCTAATAGCTGAGAATAAATCTCCTAACATTGAAATAGGGAAACTGGGAAATGTATTCATTGGTAAAACTATTACATCAAATTGCCTTTGATACGCTTTGTTAATCTTTAAGAAATCATCAAAGATAATATTGCAATTCTCTAACAGCGAGTGTTTTTTTGAATAAGCTTGGAAGTATTTATTACAGTATTTACAAATCTCAATTCCAAACAATTCTGCTTTTATAGTTTGTTTTTCGTTTTCTACTGCAATCTTGTTTAGAACGCGTCCATATGCTGTACCAATCTCTAGTATTGTTTTTGCGTTTTTACTGAATATGAATTGAATCTCTGGATCATATCTTTTAGAGTGATTTTTTCTTCTTCTCCAGAAAACATCTGCCCATATCTCTGAAAAATGTAAATTGTTTCTTATATTTGAAATTGATTCATTTTTCATTAAAAATCTAAATTTATGAAGTTTCTGTATTTCAGATTCAATTTCATTCTTAGAATGCATATTGTCTAAATGATTGTAGTAATATATTAAATCATTCAATCTGAAACAATGTTTTGTGCGAAAATGAGATAGATGGAAATTGTTGCTGCTGATAGTTCTTAGTTTAGCTATTTTTCAAGAAATAGAAGCAAGGTTTCTATTTAACTAATATAGTTTTCCTCCAAGAGGAACACTGTTATCTGGTTTGATTAAAATACAATCTCCTTTATCATCTGGAACACCTACTATAAGCACTTCAGATTTAGAAGGACCTATTTGGCGTGGAGGAAAATTCACAACTGCAAGGATTATTCTGTTTATCAAATCTTCTTTAGAATAATTCGCAACAAGCTGAGCTATTGATTTCTTTTCTCCAATCTCGTTCCCAAAATCAACAATCAGCTTATATGAAGGCTTTCTAGCTTCAGGAAAATTTTCAACATTTATGACTCGCCCAACTCTTATATCAACTTTCATAAAATCTTCAAACTTTATCATTACAGAAATGAAAATATAGTCTGTAATAAATCTTGTACAGTAAGAAAGATATTTTAAACAACAATATACCTTTTAATAGATGATTGGGCTAAAACGCGGAAGTGTTAAATTAGAGAACTACAATGAAAAGTGGAAAGATATTTTTGCAGAAGAATCCAAGCTAATTTCCTCTAAAATAAATAAATTTCTAATTGATATTCAACACACAGGGAGCACAGCAATTCCTGGTATAGCTGCTAAACCAATCATAGACATTGCAGTTGCAATAGATTCTCTATCTAATATTGATGAAATTACACAAATATTACATGAATTAGGATACCAATACAGAGGTGAACAAGGTATCCCTGGAAGACATCTGTTTGCAAAAGGAGACGAAGAAAACAGAACGCACTATTTGCACATTATGGAAAAAAGCCACCATGAATGGAAAAACAGTATTTTATTTAGAGATTATCTAAAATCAAATTCTAAAGTAGCAAAAGAGTATGACAACTTAAAAAGAAAGCTAGCTAAGAAATATGAGTCTGATAGAGGGAAATATACTGAAGGTAAATCCAAATTCATACAGAAGATAATTGAGAATGCTATTTTATCTAAAAATGGAGCCTCGGGGGGGACTTGAACCCCCGACTAATTGATTACAAGTCAATCACTCTGCCTCTGAGTTACCGAGGCTTTTTCTGCAAAGAGTTTGAAGGTAATCCAATAAAAAGTATTTTGATTGTCACTAAATTATTAAACGAATTAGCTGGAAAAATGTTATAAAACAATGAATTAATATTTAGCTTGATGAAAATCGAAGAAGTAAGTCCGGAATCCTTTGTAAAACTAACAAGAGAGTTTGATAAATTAGTAGATGATAATGAGACTGGTAGTATCCTGTGTATGGTTTATCAAAAAGGGAAATTAGCATATTGCAATAAATTTGGTTGGAAGGATAAGAAGAAAAATATTCCAATCGAATTTGATGATATTTTTAGGATCTATTCAATGACTAAACCAATTATCTGTTTAGCAGCTCTAATTCTCTATGATGAAGGAAAATTCAATTTAGATGATCCACTTGAGAAGTATTTACCTGAGTATAAATCACTGAAGGTTTTGAAATCATATAATGAAGAAACAGGTGAAGTAGAATTAGAAGAAGCTAAGGAAAAGATAACAATAAAAAATCTATTCACTCATACTTCTGGACTTAGTTATGGCTTCTATCCTGGTGTTCCTATTGACAAATTATATGGGGAAAAATTTGGATTTAAAGGTGAACATAGAATCAAATCTGTACTTGAATCATTACAACAATTGGATTTTTTGGAAGAATTTAGTAAGAGTTTAGCAACACTCCCTTTGGCTTTTGAGCCAGGTTCACATCTTTGGTATGCCTGGGGGATTGATATATTGGGTCTATTAATTGAGAAACTTACAGGAAAGAGACTAGATGTCTTTCTTAAAGAGAGCATTTTTGATAAATTAGGTATGAAAGATACTGATTTTTACGTTCCTGATGAGAAACAAAATCGGTTTGCCAAAGCATATACGAAAGACAATGAAAGAAATCTAGTTGAAGTAGAAGGAAATATTGTTGAAGGATTCTACTCTAAGCCTAAGTTCTTATCAGGAGGTGCTGGATTAGTATCGACTTTGAAAGATTACTTCAAATTCTGTTTAATGATGCTTAATGATGGAAAATATAATGATGTTCAGGTTGTATCTAAAGAGGTTATCAACCTTATGACTTCTAACCATTTGCCGAATGGAAAGGAATATCTTGATATGCAACTGTATAAATTTGAGGATCCTGAAATTATAAAGAGAAACGAAGGATTTGGTTTTGGTCTTGGTGTTATAGTTAAAATAGCTGAAAACATGTTAAAGAGTGGCATCGGGGACTATGGTTGGGGGGGTGCTTTTGATACAATTTTCCGAATAGATCCTATGAATGAAGTAATTTTTATTGTTTTAACACAATATTGTCCAGTAGATAATAACTGGATAGCCCCAATTGAGACTCCAGCAGTAAGCGATTTAGTTTATGATGCATTGGGTGTATATACAAATAAAGAATAAGAATGAAAAAAAGATTTAAAAACCAAGCAAGAGAATGAAAAACGAAAGAAACAATATGCCGCTGTAGCTCAGTCTGGTGGAGCAGTCGGCTGTTAACCGACCGGTCGTAGGCTCAAATCCTACCAGCGGCGCCACCTCTACTTATAATTCTTCATCTATTTTTAATTATCTTATTCAAGGTTTTCAGGAATGTACTAATCTCCTCAAATGTATTATAATGAACTAAACTAATTCGGATGATTTTGGGTTTTTTATAGACATCTTGAGCATAGGAATAATAATGACCTGCTCTTGTGGCTATCCCTCCTTCCTTCCACAGTCGTGTAACTACCTCTTCTTCAGGAATATTAGCAACCTCAAAAGAAAATGTAGGGTCTCTTTCGTTTAATCGTTCTAAATCAGTTATTCCGTAGATTGTTACTTCTGGTATATCTAGTAAACCTGGGATATCATCAAAACCAGTAAGAACTGCTTTAGATAAACCAGTTTCGTATTGTTCGATTGCATCCATTACTATTTTTAATTCACGTTTATGATCACTATATTCCACGTATTTTCCTTCGTAATTTGATTGAACTTCATTGGATAACCAGCAAAAATGATCAATAACTCCACTAATAGCTGCAAACATTGCTTGATTCCTTGTTCCCCATTCAAATTTTCCTGGAGGATTTTTAGGTGCTGGTTTCACTTTAAAGGGTTTAAGTGCATTAAGGTGTTCTTCTTTACCGTATAGAAAACTTCCATGAGAACTGAACAATTTGTAACCTGAGAATATGAGGAAGTCGCAATCTAAGGCTTGAACATCAGTTGGACCATGGGGAATATGATGTACGGCATCAACAACAAAATGTGCACCTACTTCTTTTGCCATTTTTCCAATTTCTTCTAACGGACTTTTTGTACCTAACATGTTAGAAGCTGCAGTAATTGCTACTATTTTAGTGTTTGAATCTATCAACTCTTGGAGATGATTTATATCAAGGGTTCCTTCTTCCATATTCAGTTTAGTATAGCGAACTTCCTGTATTTTTCCACGTTTTCCCAATTCCTCCCAAGGATCTACATTCGTATAGTGCTCATAATCCGTTGTCACAACATTTTCTCTACCAGTGAGTTCTTTTCCAATAGCATAGCTTAAATTGAAAAGTAGAGCAGTAGCAGATTCTCCAGAAACAATAGTTGTTGGAGAAGGAGCATTCAGAAAATCAGCGACTGCTACTCTACCTGCTTGAATAACTGCACTTGCTTGTTTAGATTCGTCAAAAATACCACCTACATTAGCACTACAATTTATACGTGCATCTGTTTCAGCTTTAGCAGCTCGACCTAAAACAAGCGTTGCAGTACCATTATCAAAAAATGCACGTTTCCTACCATTGAAATCAGTAGTTGCTCTTGGAAAAGCAGCTCTAATCTGCTCTATTAACTCTTTATTAAATATCATCTAATTAGTATTGATTCATAACTTGTTTAAAAGGTTCATACTATTGTGGAGAACATGATCTTATTTTACAACAAGATTCCTTTTAATACGATGAGCTCAGTTTCAGCGTTTTAAATGTAATCTGTCAGTTGTTCTAGAAACTCTATTCTTCCTTCTGGTTTAATATCTCCCCTAGATAGATCTAATACCACTCTATATATCTCATTTTCTTCATATTCATTAAAGAGTGATTCCAGGTCTGTATCTTTATAGACATCTAAATGGACTGACAAAAAGAATTTTCTATTCTCTAATTGATTTTTGTAAGGAGAGATAATCTCTTGAATCTCTTTTCCAGTTGCTCCAGCTGGATGCAATCCGTCTCCATAAATTATAGCCGTTTCTATCATATAGTCTGATGTACCTGCAACAATTAGGGGTATTTTAGAAAGTTCAGGTCTTAAAGGTCTAAAACTTACATCATGAAATTGATAATACTTACCTTCAAATGAGGTCCCACCATTCCATAAAGTTTTAATTATTTGAAGACCTTCACGAAGTTTACTACCACGCTTCTTGTAATTTTCCCCTAGAAAATCGAATTCTTTTTCATTCCATCCTGCACCAAACGTCATAACAATTCTTCCATTAGTTAAATAATCCAAAGTAGCTAATTGTTTGGCAACAATTATTGGATTCCTTATCGGAAGAACTAGAGTAGAAACTCCAAAATTAATTTTCTTTGTATGTCCTGCAAGAAAAGCTATAGTTGACAAAGGCTCAGCAATGTTATTGTATATTGCAGTAGTTGTATCACCATAAATTGTCAAACCTTTCTCATTCGCTTGCATAATATGATCAACCGTCCAAAGAGATTCAAAACCAGCTTGTTCTGCTATTCTAGCAGTTTTGATTAAAAAATCTCTTTTTAAGTTAGAATCAAAATTTTCCAAAGTATATCCAAATTTAATTCTTAATCACCTGAAATATTATTTTGGGATGTTTCTTGCAGACCAAAGCTTGTGTATTATTTTCCATCTACCATCTATCTTAAGGAGCGAAAGAAAGTCTGTACACTCATATATTCTTTGTGTATGAGTAATAACCATTTTTACTCTAACCACAGCTGAATTATGCCAGACATCAATGTTTTCTACTAAAAAATCACGTTTTTCATTGGTGTTTTGCTTTGGTGGAATTTTACATTTCTCTTCCCAAAATTCCATTGTTTTAAACCAAAAGTCGTTTTCTGCTGTTACACCTACATTTCGTGCTTCTTTCCAGAATGCTTCTTTAAGTAGATTGAATTTACGCTCGTACAACCCTTCTAAATAAAGATTAACTATTTTCTCAATTTCGCTCATTTCGGAATTAACATGCATAACATACACCTAGAAGAGAACAATTTTTAACTTTCAATTCTTTCTAATTTGAAGATAACAGGTCTAATTCCATCTGGGCATGCAGTAATAATCATATTTTCTCCTGTCCAATCTGGAAAACCTCCTCCATTTTTTAGTACACTAACATTTTTGTATAATCCATACCAAGCATGATGACAGAAGCCTTCAGGCATGTTACCTGTTTCATCTACAATATATTCATCACCTACTTGAATTCCACATGGAACAATAGGTTTTCCATTAGGTCTAATAAAATCTTCACCTAATACTTCTTTTGGACTAAATTTCTTAATTACAGATATTTTGACTTTAGACATTTTTTCACATCTCCATTATTTTGTTAATATACGCTCTCAGAAACAGTTATGTCCTTGCTAATTACCCAAGATTTTCCTTGTTTTTTCCAGAAATAGATGAACGTTTTTTCGTAATTTAGCAAATCCTTCCCATTTTTTAATATTGATTTGTATTTACTATTTTCAACAACGCTGTTGTCTAGAAAGTAATATTGTTCAGCACAAATACTGTGTTCAATGATATCATCAAAACTTGGAAAATTATTTCTATAATTTCCAACTCCTTTAATAACAAAACCATTTGGGAGAAATAATTCAAAATCTTCGGTATAGAATTTTAGAACTTTTTCTAAATCTTTGTTTGAAATAAATTCTAACATTTGACGTTTTTTTTCTTCAATTTCATTTATTGTTTGTTCTTGTACAATGGTTTTATATTGTTGTCTGATTGTTTCAACCCAATTAGTTATACTTTTATTATAGAATTCTACTAATCTCTCTTCTAAAATAGAACTGTCAGGTTCTATATTTTCCCTAAACATAAGTTTCATCTCTCTAAAGAGATCATCGAAATATTCTACAGTATTTGATACTTCCTTCAATGAAACAACTTGACCGTGACCTGGAATAACGGTGTCTATGTTAAGCTTCTCAATCTGTTTTAAAACAGATATAGTCTTTTCATTTAACCCGTATCTATAAAATTGCATAGGATAACCAGGGAAACCATCTTTTCCTCTTTCAGGATTTGTGGCAAGATTATCGCCAACATGAATCAGATTATCTAAAGGTAGATGAACAATAGCAGAGCATTTTGAATGACCTCCAGTGACCTCAAAAGCAATTTTTCTATTATTATCACCAAATTCAAACTTATCTTTAACAATAATTGTTGGGGAAATTAGATTTGCTTTTGGAAAATATTCCCAATGTATTTGACGACTTATGGGAACTTCTTGATTGCTCTCTTTAGCTTGTTTTTTCCACATCTCAACGTATTTTTCTCTTTTTTCTTTAGTTAAGTAGAAGTTTATATCTGTAAGAAACTGGTTGTATCCACTCTCTGCAGCAACTATTTCAGTATCTTTGAAAGCTTCAATACCTCCATAGTGATCAAAGTGATAATGTGTTATAAGAAGGTGAGATGCTTTCTTGTTGAATCTTTTTTCCATATCTATTCTGAATTTCAACGCTAAATCGTAATTTCTTCCAGTATCTATGAAAACTAAATTATCATCCAATTCTATGCATGTTAGATTAGCATCGTAATTGTTTTCTAGCATTATGATGCCTTTTCCCAGTTGAACGATTGTTTCTGACATTGCTATTTCTCTTCTTCTCCAAACCTTTAAAAACTTTTTGACCGTTAAAAACATTTTAATAGTAAAAAACATTTTAATAAATATAAGAAAAATAGAAGTTAAGAACTGATAGTAGTTGTGTGACTAGAAATGAGTAAAGAAAAATCAAAAATATTTGATCCAAGAAACAGACAAATTCTTTATGCTTTCTGGGATTCATTGCCTAAAATTAAGTTTGTGAAGGATGCTGAGAACATCTATTATGCTCATGCAGCAAGACAATTAATACTAAAAGCTTTAGGAGAGGGATTAAAAGAAGAAATAGACGGCGATGAAAAAATTCGTAGAGCCCTGAATGCTCAAGAAATATTTCAAAGAATCAATGTATATAGAGAAGAAGAAAGATCTATAGAAGGAATAGATTGGAAAAACTTTGATGTAAGTTTACACAGTTTATATTTTCATATACAAAAAATGGAAGAAATAGGATTAATAAAGACTGTTTCAATTTTGCGTGAAGGAAGACACAATGTTTCTTATTATGGTCGAGTTGCTCAAGTACTTATTTTTAGAATCGATTATGAGGAATATGAAAAAATAAAAAATGCATTTGATGCCATGGCTAAGCTTGGTCATTTAAATGAACCAAAATTTCAACCAGAGAAGATCCTTGAATTTTATGATAAATACATCTCAATTGGTCAAAATCATTCTAAGCAATTATTTGAGTTACTCTCAAATTATGAATTAGCATTAGATAAAGCAGAAGTCGATCCTGGTGATATTCTAAATTTCATTGAACTGTTGTTTACAGTAAATCCAGAGTATATTAAATTAATAGAAGAGATTAAACAATACTTGAATTTAGGTTTGTAAAACTTCAATTTATCTAACGCTAGATATGAAAGTTTTATATGATAACCTCTGGAGTTCTATTAGAGATAAATGAATGCAAAGTCTGAAGTTAATGTATTGTGTATTTGGCAACCTAATGAGCAGTTGAAGGAATATTTGATCAAAGGCTTGAAGGATTATCCCCAAGTTAATCTTATTATTCCTAAAGATGCATCAAATGAAACCTTTTTACAATTAGTAGAAGAATATAATCCTGAGATTATAATGGGTTGGAGACCGACTAAGGAACTGCTAGAAACAGCAAAGAAGCTCAAACTTTTCATAAATCCTGGAGCTGGAATTCAGCATTTGATACCTCTTTTTAAAGAACTAACAAAAGAACGTGATGTTACACTAGTTAATGGACATGGCAATTCTTATTTTACAGCTCAACATGCAGTAGCTCTACTATTAGCATTGTCAAATAAAATTATAAAACATCATTCTTGGATGGTTCAAGGTTTATGGAGGAGAGG